>CAYUJK010000348.1:0-4336 GCA_964444895.1 uncultured Roseivirgaceae bacterium | reverse complement strand
CCGGCATACTGGAATAGTGAACATGGATAATTTTCCAATTTTCTTTTACCGGGATGGGATCAAATCCCGTCGTGGCGGTACTACAATGAACCAAAGCCCCCGCAATGCAGCGGGGCATGCTTTACTTTGCATCATTGTAGCTTAATTGTTCTCGGCTGGTTTTTTTATTTTAGGCCAAATCCATCTTTTGGTTTAATAGTTCTACATTAAAATTAATCTTGGCATTAAGCGCTTTAAATACCCTAATTATGGTGTCAAACCGGGCATCAGTCAAGCTGTTTTCAAGTTTTGAAATTTGTGCTTTTTTTACGCCAACAAGTCTGCCAAGTTGTTCCTGTGTCAGATTGCGTTCTTTTCTGGCTTCTTTAATAGCTCGTCCTAACAGGTCAAGTCTCAATTCATATTCAAAAGCTTCTCTTTTGGGGGTACCCCGTTTACCGATATGTTTATCTGTTAATTCTTCCAGACTGATTGTTTTCAGAGGTTTCATACTATTTCACTTTTTAAGCTCAAAATACATTTTTCTTATCCGTTCAGCTTTTTCAATTTCTCCTGGTGGAGTTTTACCGGTTTTTTTTACCAGTCCGTGTGTTGAAACCACTACTGTATCCACTTTATCAGATTTGTCCCAGAAAGCAAATAATCTGTAATAGGTCTTTTTGAATAGCGTCCTGAATTCCCAAATCTCGCCAGAAAGTTTTTTGAAAAGCTCCTTATCATTCGTAATCCGGGCCTTCCAGACATTGTAGAGAACTTTTTCCTTCGCTTTATCATCAAGTGTTTCCAGAAATTCAGCGGCCTCTTCAAGAAATTCAACCCTAAATTTTTCTTTCACATTGTCAACGTTTGCACGAAAGTAAAAGTTTCTTAATAAGGAAACAAATGATATGATAGTTGATTAATATACTTGCCGAGACCGGTTCTTGTAAAAAACGTGCCTGAAGCTGTAAAGAGCAAATATTATAGTAATATTTGCGTTGCTGGAATCCTGGACAAAACTTGGAATCTGCAATCCGGCGATAAATATGGATCTGGCTTTGATCACCTTAACTGACTCCCCGAAACGATGAGCAAATATTACGGCTAAACTGCAGAGGGCTTCTAGAACCCGATGAAGCAGGAACTTCGGCATGTTTTTTTACAATTTGTTAGCAGTTTTTATTTTTCTCATCTAACTTGAATCAGTTATTTTCTAAGTTTATTGTCAATACAAATTCAAGTTGTGTTCTATAGTTAATTCCATTGTCACTTAAGGGCTCCCAAATAAATTTTTTTTGAGTGAAAATTTTTTCAATCATTTTATTTGGCTTTTCTTTGTTAGAGTTGTCTGATACTGTAACATTATCAACTCTTCCTGTTTCAAGTATTTCGAAAGAAATTTGATATATGTGCTTACTTGTTTTTCTAAAGTTTATATTGTTATAATTTAATTGTTCGATTATATATGATATAAGATTTTTATCTCCAATTAATTGTGGATATTTAGATAATCTGGAAGCACAGCCTCTTAATGGTCTCCCAAATGTTTTTGTGAGATAAGTGCTTTCACCATTAAATGATTCCATTTTTTGGACAATAATATTTAGGGAATCGCATTTAAAATGTATATCATTTGAATCATTACCTGGTGCGTTTAATTTAGGTCTCAAATAAGTATATTTTGATATTTCATCTGGATAACTCAATAATTGTAAAGTGTCTTTGTTCAATTTATTGATTTTAAATGTTGTAGTTTGCAAATGGAGTTTGTATTCAGATATGAAGAATGTTTTTAGCTCTCCTCTATGAAATGGAGACCTACTTTGGTAGTAAGATCCATTGTGTAAAAATCGAAATTTTAGATAACCAAAATCGTTGTTTTCAAGTGAATTTTGGGTTTGTTCCATTAATACCCATTCACCTAATAGCAGGTTGTTGGTTTGGGAAAATACTAAATTTGAATAGAAAAAAAATACCCCTACAAAAGCAATTACTTTAATTTTCATCTGTGATTTTTAGATTTTTATAATGAAACACTAATTAAGGTACGGGAAAGTATAATTTGCAGTCGATTTATCTAATTTTCCAAAATGGTTTTGTCCATCCAATTCCCTCCGTTACTTTAGTTTCTATAATCAATTTGGAAAAGAAGAAATTTGTGATTTTCATCCTTCCAATTTCTCTCTGAATCACTAACGTTTTGCGGCTTGGCGTAGTGGCGGATTTTTAGCACAAAAGTTCAATCGAAGAACTGCACTTGAACCTACCACAAAACTCTCATACGAAGCACTGTACCCGCCATTACGCCAAACCGCTGTTGAACTAAATCCCGCTATGCGGGATGGTACTGGGCCAAATATACATTTTCCGTAAATTTAAGTGATTCATTATTAACACTTAAAGAGTAACTATCATGAAAAAAAAGGACAGAACCTACGATTGTAGAAAGAGCCGTCCAGGAAGTTGATGGCTTTGGCAAAGTTCAAAAGGCGCTCTACCAGCAGGTGCATTTGCGCGGTCAGAGCCAGAGTACGCTTCAGAATTACCTGCGCCGGATAGCACTCATCAGCCTACACTTTGGCCGACTTCCGGAACAGGTTTCCGACGAGGAACTCACCGAATACCTCACTACACTGGCCATAGAGAAAAACTCGCCTTCACGCAGTAGCTTTAAGCACATGGTGTATGGGTTGCGCTACTACTTTCGGCACATCGGACTGACTCAACGAGCTGTAAACCTGCCTTCCCTGAAGAAAGAAGCCAAGCTGCCGGTAATTCTGAACCGCAGCGAGCTAAAGGAGTTGTTCCGTGCGCCCACCTTACTCAAGCACCGCATCGTACTCACCCTGATTTATTCAGCAGGGCTACGTGGCCGGGAGGTCATCAACCTGAAGATCTCCGATGTAGATTTCGAGCGCAAGACTATCCACATCCGCCAGAGCAAGTACAAAAAAGACCGCATTGTGCCTCTTTCGGATTACATGGCCCTTGGCCTTCATAAGTATTTGTCGGTAGTGCGCCCCCACGTTTGGCTGTTCAACGGTAAGGAACCTGATGGTCGCTACAGCATCAAAGGATTGAGTTGGATCATGCGGGAGGCCCTTAAGAAAACAGGCATTCAAAAAGAAGTAAGCCTGCATTCTTTGCGGCACAGTTATGCTACCCACTTGCTGGAAGACGGGGTCAATATCGTTACGGTGAAGGAGTTGCTGGGCCATGCTCACATCACTACTACGATTATTTATCTTCATGTAGCCCGGTTTTCTGTAGTATCGGCCCATAGCCCA
This sequence comes from uncultured Roseivirgaceae bacterium, assembly GCA_964444895.1. Taxonomy (GTDB): domain Bacteria; phylum Bacteroidota; class Bacteroidia; order Cytophagales; family Cyclobacteriaceae; genus CAJXNP01. The sequence goes on along the minus strand of CAYUJK010000348.1, from coordinate 1,070 downwards.
TTGGATACCCTCTACAAAGATGTCCTATGCGCCGCCCCCGGCACGAAGTAGCTCATATCATTGAGCGCTTTGGTCCGCGGTTTATTGAGAAGCATTCACCCAACACCTATCAACTTCGGGTATTGAATGCTTTAGCCAACTGCCGTACATCTGCCCTGGGTGGGCATAAGTATCACTGCGACCACTGCGGCAAGCAGCACATCAGTTATAATAGCTGCCGCAATCGTCACTGTCCTAAATGCCAGGGGTCGAAACAGGCCTTTTGGGTGGAAGACCTGGTAGGGCGGGCATACCCCGTGCGGCATTATCACGTCGTGTTTACAGTGCCAGAAGTGCTCAATGCGATCTGTATGCTAGACAGCCGGTGGTTTTATAACCATCTGTTTGCCAGCGTGTGGGATGTGCTGCGTTCGTTTGGCTATAGCCATTTTGGAGTGGAGAGTGGGGCCATCTGTATTCTCCACACCTGGGGTCAGAATCTGAGCCTGCATCCTCATGTTCACTGTATTGTTCCGGCATTGGGCCATACACTGAAAGGCCGAATGAAGTCGGTCGGCAAAATGGGTACGTTTTTGTATCCCGTGGAACAATTGAGCGCAAAGTTCCGGGGAAAGGTGATGGACGGCATTAAAAAGAAGCTGATCAAAGAGCAACTCTTATCCGCCCACACATCATCGCTGGGGCGTGCCTGGCAAAAGCCCTGGGTGGTGTACTGTGAACCGTCTTTTGGGAAAGTAGAGCATGTGGTGAAATACCTGGGCCAATACACCCACCGGGTGGCCATCAGCAACCAGCGCATTGTGGATGTCAATGATCGGGAAGTTTGCTTCCAACTCAAGGATTATCAACAGAAAGGGAAGCAAACCACCATGAGGCTCAGTGGGGAAGAATTTTTACGACGCTTTTGCCAGCACATTTTGCCCTCTGGGTTTGTCAAGATACGCTACTATGGCATCTACAGTTCCCGGTTCAGGAGTACGGTAGGGAAGCACAAGATGGTCATCAAACCCAGGGAGACCACCGTGCAGCGCATACAACGCCTCATGGGGGTAGATGTGTCGTTATGTCCC
>CAYUJK010000347.1:0-4340 GCA_964444895.1 uncultured Roseivirgaceae bacterium | reverse complement strand
ATTTCGGCAGGCTCCGCGGGCTTCTCCTCTATCAGTTCTGTCTTCTCATCTATTACCGCAAACTCTTCAGGAAGGTCAGGGTTGATGATCACGTGATAGTCGGACACAGAAGCCAGGTAGGTATATTCAAAGCGGAAGCCCATAAACTTGCCATGAATAAAAAACTGATGCGATACCGGCATCCATACATTCTCCAGCACCGGCTCGTAAATTTGCTGAATGTCGATGTTGATGCCGCTTTTTACCAGGCGAATGTCGATGCTGTGGATGCTGAAATAATCTTCTACGAAATTGATTACCCCCTCTACCACAAACTCGTCTTTCACCCGGGGAATCACCCGCACCTTGCTGACTTCGTAGTTTTTGTCTTTGAAAGTGCCTAAATATTCGTACCGGTAGTAGGCAAAAGCCCTCGGCGAAAGCGGCGAAACTACATCCCCTATCATCGGATCGTAGGCATTTCCTGTAATAAACTCCATGGGCGGTGTAGCCTCTTGCGGACCTATCGTCCTCACCGAAAGCACCTTTTCGTTCACAATGTCGGGGCGCTTGTACTGGAGCTTGCTGTAGGTTTCGGAAAGGAATATTTTCGTAGAATCAATCCCTTCTTTCTTGAGTCGCCTGCGCAAATAAAAAGGCGCCTTTATCAGCCGTCCCTTTCCCTTAATGTAGACATTGGCAGAAAACGAATCTACCTGGTTTTTATGGTACTTGGCTTTGGCGATCGCTTTTCGAATGATGGCATACGCTGGGTCTTCGTCTTTGCCCGAGATCACCACATCCCGCAGCACCATCACCTGCGCATTGAGGGTGGTATTGAGTGTGACGCCATTATCTACTATCGCGACCTTTTTCTCAATACTCTGGTATCCCATAAACTGAAAAACCAGGTGATACTCTCCCGGCTTCAGCATGATCTCGTAATGCCCGGCGTTGTTGGTGACGGCGCCTGTACCCACTTCTTTGATGTAAATGGTGGCATAGGGAAGCGGTTGGCCATCTTCATTGGTAATAAGGCCCTGGAGCTTAAAACTCTCGTCCTGACCATAGGCCCAAAACACGGAGAAAAGAAAGAAGATAATTACGGGAAGACGCATCATAAGATTGGTTTGCTTTTAAACTTTATCTGTTTAACCACGAAAGTGCCTCAAAATGTTTTCGTTTGCTTTCCTTTTTTTTCTGAAAAGTATACGAACACATCCGAACTCCACATGCTTTCTATGTTAAAGAAAGTTAAAAAAAACCTGAAATTCATGATTGACAACCCAGGACAAATGCATTTGAAATAGTGTTTGCTCGCCTCCTGCAAAAAACAATCAGGTGTTTCATCGAAAACTGATGGACTCTATCTATTTGTCTCCTACCGTGTAAAGGAGAGACAAATATCTGTAGAGGTGAACCGGTGTCCTTCCGGTGATGATTTTTCATAGGTCATTTGCTTTTCCTCGTGAAGGCGGAGGCCACACTTTTCCACTATCTCTTTGAGTGCTTCCGCTTCGTACAGGTTAAAGTTGTGCCTGGTAAACTCGAAATGCTCCACCACATGCCTGGGCCGGAAGCCGATGTATAGTATACCGCCTGGCTTTAATATTCGCTTGATCTCGGTGAAGTAATCTTCGAGCGGTTCCCAGAAATAAATGGTATTCAAAGCCACTATTTTGTCAAAGCTTTGGTCGGCGAAACCCGTACTCGCCGCGTCGCCATGGGTAACTTGGAGTGATCCCGCCGTAACCAGTTCACTATTGCGTTTCCTTGCCTCCTGGCACATCGATTCGGAATAATCAAGGCCGTGCAGCAGGAGTGTGTCATTGAATTCGAGGTATTTGGAAAAGAAAGCGCCATTGCCAAAGCCAATTTCCAGGATACGTTCGCCGTCGCCGAATGCCATCACAGAAAAAACCAGGTCGTACATGACGCCGTTGCTTTTGTTCATTTCCTCTCCTACTACCACGCCCACATCTCCCTGGGGCTTTCGGAGCAATTGGGACAATTCTTTGGGGTCTAATTTTTCCATGCCGTGAAGAAAAGAAAAATGCGCCGAAGCATTTTATTGTTTTTTCGGAAAATGTTATAAAACCCAGGGCGAAAGGTCAAAGTTGTAATAGATACATAGACTAAAAATCAGGAAAGCGGGCGGCGGGTATCCGTCAAGGCTATTGGGTCGCTTCCATCATTTCACGAAGGTCTTCCCTGTTATACACTTTACTTCGGGCTACGACCGCCGTTATCTTGCTGAGATTCTGAATGTCTTCGAGCGGATTTCTCTCCAGCACTATCAAATCGCCTACTTTCCCGGGGTCAACACTTCCATAAAAATCTTCCAATCCGAAAAACCTGGGGCCGTGGACAATTGATGTGTTCAAGGCTTGCCGGGGAGTTAGTCCTGCCTCCACCAGCAGTCTGAGCTCGCCATGCAAGGATTCTCCCGGGTACACAAAGGAATTGTACGGCCCGCAATCCGATCCCGCGAGTATGGAAACACCAGCCTCGCTCATCGCCACGATCATTTTAGGTGAAAGCGCCACCGATTTGGCCATTCTGTTATTTCCCGCTGCTTTCGCCCGTTTGGCTCCCTCTATCCGTAGCAGGTACGTTTGCTGTATCCCATTCCCGATATAAGTCAGAAGCGAATCCCGGGCATGGTCCTTATCCAGAATTTCCGCCAGTGTTTTGGCAATAAAAAGCGTCGGCGTAATGAACACATTCCGCCGGGCCATTTTTGAAAAAACCTCATCTGCCAAATCATCGTCGTAGCTGTCCATCAAAGGCTCCAGCATAGCGTATCCCAGGTTGAGATTGGTAAGGCTGTCTTCCAGGGGAGAGCAGGCTTTCATCGTGTAGTACAGGTGCTCCGCGCCATCGAGGCCCAAATCAACCGCTTCCATAAAACTCGCCGAAAGAGGCATGTGCCCGGTGACTTTGTAGCCGCGTTTTTCGGCCTCTTTTATGATCTCGTAGTACATTTCTTTGGAGAGATTTCCATCGTAGGTTTTCACATAATCAACCCCTAAAAGTTCCAATGAATCCAAAGCTGTGGCTACGTCTTCCAATGTTTCTATTTTAATAGAACCCGGCCAGGCGGGATTAGGCCCATCGAGTTTGGGGCCGGACGTGAAAATCATCGGACCTACCATATCGCCTGATCTGATCTGACTTCTCCAGCGCAGCACCTCCGGCGTGATATCCCCTCCGGCGTCCCTCACGGTGGTAACTCCAAAGGCCAGAAACAAGGGCAGCAGGTCTTTGTTTTCATTTATAAGCGAATCGCCGCCTCTGAAATGAACGTGCATGTCCCATAAGCCCGGCATCACATATTTGCTACCGGCATCCATAATTTCCATCGCTTCATACTCATTTTCCATTGAGGCATCAGCCACGATGCGGATGGTGTCCGCAGAAATCGCTATGAGCTTTCCCGGCTGCAGCGACCCCGAAAGCACATCGACAAGCGTAGCATTTGTGATCAGCAGGTCAACTTTTTCTTTTCTTGTGCTACAAGACAAAAAAACAAGAAGTAAAAGGGCAAGGAAGACGATCAGTTTTTTCATGGAAGTGTCGTTTAGAGAGGTACGGATTTGAACGATGATAAATATAGCTTAAAGTCAGTATTATTCCATGGTCCTCGTTTGTAACGAGGACTTCCGAGAGGGGCGATTGCATCGCCCGTCAAACTACTGTCACGTCTACCAAACCTTTTTTGCCCACATAATCCCTGGCACTGCTATATAGGTAATGTTCCGGAGAGTCAACCCATCCGGCCCGTACAGGATTGTTGTGGGTGTAGTTTATCTTTTCCATTATGTCGAATCGAGTAAGATCAATAGGATGATTATCGTCCTGCCAGATTTTAAACTTCTCGGCCCTTCTGGTTCGCTTCGCTTCAAAAGCAAACTTATCCAGTAGCCATGCTGCCCGGCTTTCATTAACGTTTTCCATCACATTTATAAATTCTTTCGAAGTATATTTTTTAAAGTCGCGCAGGAAGTTCGACATGCTTCCCGGAGGATCACATTGTGCAGCCAAGTGTATATGATTACTCATAATGCCCCATGAATAAACGGTTAGATTTTTATTCTTAATGCAATAGTTTAGCGAATCAACAATAACATTTCTGTAGTCTTCCCTGGTGAACAGGTCAATCCAATGAATGACTGTACAAGTAATAAAGTAAGGGGAATGTTGATCCGAAATCAAATATTTACTTCCTGACATGGCGGTTGTCATTGGTTTAAGCTAAAAATAGGGAAAATAAGAATAGCGATACAATCGCTTTTCTCAGAAGTCCTCGTTACAAACGAGGACTATGTTTAGCACCAATTATAAAAAATGAAATCAAAAAT
>CAYUJK010000346.1:0-4386 GCA_964444895.1 uncultured Roseivirgaceae bacterium | reverse complement strand
GTGCTTGCCGTCACGCCAGCCAGCACTTCCGATGTTACGTCGGCCATCCGCACGAGAAACTCTACATAAAGTCCCTCTACCGGAAGTTCCTCGTTCTTTGTCATGGCCCAGAAGCCATTGGCCAAAAGGTTATTTTCCACGGTGCTCAACTGCTGAATGTTGTCGTATGCACAGTGGTGGTTGGTGAGCATGAGCCCCGCGGGAGAAATAATCTCTCCCGTGCAAAAGCCTCCACCCATTTTCACGATGGCGTCTTTCAGAGACGAATTATTCACGCTATAGATCTGCTCGGCACTGAGCTGGAGACCCATTTGCTCCATTTCTTCGTAGTTCAACTGCTTCAGAAACATCGGCAGCCACATTCCTTCATCGGCATAGCTCGCCACACTCACCAGCAGGGCCGCCAACGTTATTTTCAACTTTATCATTTGGTTATATTTATTATGACTTAAAATCAATACTAACGAATTTTCGGATAATATAAACCGGGATTTTTTTACAACGGAAAATTATCCTTTTAAAATGCCGCGTGAATATTTAGACGAAAACCCGTTTCACCAGCTTTATTGATGGAATATTCCCAGCGAAATACTGCATCATAAAAGGTAACAAGGTCAATCCCCAGGCCGGTTCCATATAAATAAGTATCGGTAAACTTCTTATTTAATTCATAATTGGGATAGTTTTTTACATAGCCATGATCGTAGAAGGCCGTCAGGTATATGGCTACCGGCATTTTGTTAAACTGCCGAACACCCAACACGTCGCTGAGGTTGAAGACCGTAGAAAACACTTCTTTGCGAAAGGAGTTGTTATTCATGATGAGATGCGGGCCTTCGATCACGTATTCTTCATACCCGCGAACAAACCGCCCGTCAAATCCCAGCCCACTGTAGTTGCGATAGGGCTGTGCCTCGGGAAACGACGCCAGAAATGAAGCACTGGTTGAGAAATAGTATTTTTTTCCCAGGTGAAGAAACCGGGAGAACACGCCTTTGAGTTCCAGAATATCCAGGTCGTCAAATACGCCCAACCCGTATTTGTTAATTTCTGTTTCGATATAGAACCCCGTGAGCGGATATGCCCGGTAGTCTCGCAGGTCGCGGCGGAAACGATAGCTGAGCCCGAAATATTTCTGCTCGGTGCGTCCCCTGCCGAGGTATTCGGGATTTCGTAGGGCCACGGAGTCGTTGATTTGTGTATCCGTAAACCAAATGCCAAAGCGGTGAAAATTGTAAAAGGAAGGCCGAACATCCAGGTAGGCCGCCGAGCGGAACCGCCTGCGTAGCACGCGCTCGCTGTCGTAAAACTGAAGCCGGTGGTTTTCCGTGTTTAGGGCAATATTTTTGTTTGTCGCGTAGTCAACTGCAAACGAGGCGCCCACTTTTTGCTGCTTGTCCAGGTAGGGCACTATGTATTGAAGGGAAAACAACTTGGTGAATCCAAGTTGGGTGGTGATATCTATTTTCTCATTCAGTCCCCGGAAATTATAATGCCTGAATCGCACCCCGTATTCCACACGCCCCAGGTCGCGCTTTTGGTTTACCCACCATTCTGTAAAGTTCCGGTCGGCAAGCTTAAATATGGGCGCCGGAAAGAAATACCAACGTTCCGACAGCCGGACGATTACATCGGCCTTTCCGTTCAGAAGGTCGATGACTGTAAACTCCACTTCGTTGAAAAGGCCGGTATTGAATAGCTTTCGCTTACCTTCCTCGATATACTGGCCCAACAGCCCCTTGGTGAGGGTTTGGCCTTCATGGATATCGAGTTCGCGCTGGATAATCTTTTCTTTCGTCCGCTTATTTCCCACTACAAACACGCGGTCGATCTGGATGAACACGTTCAGGCTATCGCGCTGCTCCTGTGTGAGCCCGGTATCTTTTTCTCCATTTTTATTCTTTTGGGAAAATGCCCCCTGGAGCGTCAACACCACTAAAATCACAATAAACCCACACTTCCGAAACATATTAAAACGATTTCCCCTGTTTTCGATGCGTAAATAAACCAGCACAAAAATAAAAACTTAATAATGAGCAGAATATTTATTGATAGATTTAAATTGTCCGTTACAATTCACAGTTGACAAATGAACATCAAAGCCGAACTCAACACCGAAAATTCGAAAGCGCTATGGCAACGCATTGCCAACCACATAGCAGTACACCCGGAGGCATTTGATGAACTAATGTCTTGTTTCCTCTCTTCCGGGGAATACCGCATTGCCCAACGCGCATCTAATGTGGTAAACATCTGCGTAGAGCGCGATCCTGAACTCATCAGACCGTACCTGGGAACCATCATAGAAAACCTCGACCGCCCCATCCACGATGCCGTAAAGCGAAATACGGTGCGCATGTTGCAGTTGATTGATATCCCTGAAGAATACCTGGGAGTGGTAGCAGATAAATGCTTCCGATACCTCGATTCTGAAAGGGAGCCCGTGGCGGTACGCGCATTTGCCATGACCGTGCTGGCAAACATAACGCTTAAAGTGCCTGAACTGAAAAACGAGTTGATAATGATGATAGAAGACCACCTTCCTTATGGGCAAGCTGCCTACAAAGCACGGGCAAAGCACGTGCTGGCCACACTGAAAAAGGCCGCGCCTGCACCACGGCGCACGTAGAACGGAGGGTGCTGCTGTGAATTACCTGATACACCCGCATAGAATATATCAGGAAACCGCCTATATTTATCCTGAGTGTTTGGATTTACCTGCTACACCAATGTCTGCCAAATGAGACGAAGGCTATTCTTGTTTTTGATTTTCAGCTTCACGACAACCGCTAACTTTGCCCAGGAAAACTTTTCCTACCGCGTAGTGCAGTATACCACAGAAAACGGCCTTTCACATAATTCAGGAAATTGTTTTACCCAGGATGAATACGGATTTATATGGATAGGATCGCATTCTGGACTGGAGAAGTTTGACGGTTACAATTTTACCATTTATCAACATAGCCAGGAAGACACCACCTCCCTTTCCAACAGTAAAATTGGGGCGGTCTACCTCGACGATGCCAACACGCTGTGGATAGGCACGCAAGGCGGTGGCCTGAACAAGTACATTCGTGATGAAAACCGCTTTGAGACTTTCTTTTCGGCCAAATCGAATAATCCCCTGCTAAATAGTAGCAACATTTCCTTCATTGCACCTGCTACCCCCGGAAAAATGTGGTTGGGCGCCCTTGGTGGCGGGCTAAATCTTGTGGACGTAGCAACCCAGGAATCGGTACCGTTCAGTACCCAAAGCGGCCTTTCCCAAAAACTTAGAAACAACGAGGTAAACTGCTATACCTACGACGACCAGGGCAACCTGTGGATAGGCACCATGGATGGCATCAATGTGGTGGATACGGCTACACTGGTAAGCAGAGACTACTATCAAAAAGAAGGCGACCTGGATTTTTTTAAAAACCGGGTGGTGCGTGCCCTGAGCAACGATGGCCGGGGCAACGTATGGGTAGGCGTATGGGTAACCGGCGTGTATGCGTACCAACTGGCTGAGCAAAAGACAGCTTTTGTAGAGGGCATCGCTGAGAAACCGGAAGTATACGACATCATCCCCATCACAAACGACCGAATGGCTATCGCCACCAACAAAGGGCTTTTTCTGGTGGGCTCCCCCGAGGAACCTCCCGTGGCCTTGCTTCACGAACCCGATAATCCCCACTCGCTCAGCAGCAACTACTGCACTTCGCTTTTCCTGGACAGGTCGGGCGTTTTGTGGGTAGGCACCATCAATAGTGGCCTTAATAAAATAGATTTATATCAAAAACCATTTGAGCTTTTCAAAAAGAAACCTGGAAATGCAACGGGGCTGTCCGACAATACCATCTACTGCTTTGAAGAAGATTGGCTCGGCAATGTGTGGATTGGCACGCAACAGGGTTTGAACCTGCTGCAACCGGACGTAGGTATCCGGAAAACGTACCATTTCCTGGATGGCTACAATGATGATAAAATCAATGCCATTGCTACAGGCAAGTACCCTACTCTGTGGGTAGGTACGGACTACGGCCTGGTAAAATTTAATACTCTTACAGGCGAGCACATCCGGTATGAAATGAACCAGGCAAGAAGTAACACGCTGACGAACAATGTGGTGAATGTGCTGCACTACGGCCACGATTCAGACTACCTGTGGGTGGGCACCTGGGGCGGAGGGCTCGACAGGCTGGATATAGCCACAAACAAATGGAAAAACTTTCCGGCAGATACAGCCGTCTTTTCGCACAACGTAGTTCTGGATATTGCAGAAGATGCAAATGGCCATCTTTGGCTGGGCACACACGGGCGCGGTCTTGTCCGTTTTGATCCCCGGGAGGAGCGGATGTACTATCTGGACGAACAGTCTGACCGGCAGAACGGACTGGTAGCTTT
>CAYUJK010000345.1:0-4406 GCA_964444895.1 uncultured Roseivirgaceae bacterium | reverse complement strand
CTTTGAAATACTGAGATTCATCACAGGATACCCTGACTTAAATTTCAGTATTTCAATTACTTACACGACTGATTAGAATTTGGGAAACCTGTGAAGATTGTAAAAAAGAAATCCGCTTATCGGCGGATTTCTTTTTCTATTTCGTAAATATTTTGGTTTCTGAAAACTTAAACTTAAGTGTTTGACGGCGTAGTGAGAGAACGACGGTAAGGGAGAACCGTGTATTGTCCATTTCTTTAGTGCTCCCATGAACCAGATTGTCGCGTCGGTTTCCTATCGTCAACCTCCTCACAATGACGACAAGGTGGATGCACCTTCCATGTTAGAGCTAAAAAAGCTCCAATTGCTGTGGGGTATTCGGGCGCTGCGTTTCTCCTTTCCCGTGGAAAAACTCCATCCGGCCAAACTGGGCATCGGTAATTTCGAAAATGATCACCTGCCCTTTGGATGGCAGAAATTTCTTTACTCTCTTTTTGTGAACAGCAGCGTTTTCTCGGCTGCTGCAGTGGCGTGCATAGATGCTGTACTGGATCATCGCAAAGCCGTCCAGCAACAAACCTTTCCGAAACCTCTGGTAGGCTTGCTTTTCCTTTTTGGTAGTGGTAGGCAGATCGAAATAGACAAATACCCACAAAATCCTGTATTTGTTTAGCCGGTCAATGGACATTGTGAAATCATTAACCTGGTTCAAAAAGGGTTCCTCAGGAAGACAGATCCGGGTAGGGTATCTTCCGAAGGGTACCTTCAAAGCATCGCATCAGTCCCGCGGTGGTGCGCTGCATGGCCACCATAAGCGGACTGCTCTTTTTCCCGATTACTACATCGAGCACCGGTATCTGTAACAAATACGCTTTTTCTTCTTTCCCCAGGTCTTCGGGTATTTCTTCCTGGCCTTCCAGGTACTTCAGCACCCAGGCGTCTACCATAGGCCGGTAGGGCTCCATTACGTCATCAGCCAGGCAAAACGGGTTGTACTTATTGCTATGGTGAATACCCAGCGCCGGCAGGAAGCCGCTCATCACCAGGCTCCGGGCTACTACTGCCCTCAGCACGGCATAGCCGTAGTTGAGCAGATGATTAGGCGGACCGTCGAACCGCCCCCTCGTTACCTGGTACGGCTGCAGGAGCTGATCCCAGTAGAAAGCAGCTGCCCGGCCTTCGATGTTTTCCGGGTCGCCGCTTTGCACCTTAGCCGCCAGTTTTCTCAGCTTTTCGCCGAACAAGCCTTTTTGGTCAAGTATGGCCGCCTGGTTGAGTACCTTGGCTTCTACGGTTTGTTTCCATAGCTGTTTCTTCAGGGGTGCGCTGGCGTCTAACTGGCATCGAAGTTTTTCGGTGAAGACGTCGTTGCCCGACAGTGGAAGCACCAGACCGTGGGGCATGTGCTTGGCGTCGCACCACAGTATGGCTACGTTGTTGGCAATCAGGGCATTGGAAAGACCATGCGTAAGAGTAGCCTGCGGGTGATCAAGCACCAACATACCAATGTCCTCAATGGGTACGGTCTTCACCCCCTCTTCGCTGTGGTCCAGCTCCACCAGCATCTGTGCCTGCTTCAGGCTCAGGAAAGCCGGGTTGCCGATGTAGATGGTGCGTTTGATCATAAGCAGAAAGCTTTAGTTAGGTCTTCAATACCGCTTCGTAGAACGTGTTGCCAGCTTTGTCAAGCACTTTCACAAAGCGTTCGATTTGATCCGGTATTCTGGCGATCTGGTCTACCTTAGCCACTACATAGCTGTCTTCGCCAAAGGCATCTTCTAAGCGAGCGATTTCGCCGTTGATCCGCTCGTACAGATCGTCCGCGAAATTCAAAACCCGGTTGGAGCTTTCCCGGATCACAATCCGGGACCCGTCAAAGGCAGAGGCAAAATCCTCCGGGGTGTCAAAGCTTCCGTGGATCAGATCGTACACGCTGTTATCTTGGCTATGATCTACCAGCATTTGGTAATAGTCTGCCGTAGGGTCATCGTTACCAGGAGTATCGGTTTCCTCTTCCACATATACCCGCGCGTAGGTATTGCCCGATGACCGGAGCGTGTAGTAGCGAGGTGTTTCCAATACTCCGAATTCAGTGTAGTCTTGCCCGAGATCGCTTGAGGCCATTTCTTTCAGCGCATATACGGCGATATGCACGTTTTCCCAGGGAGCTGTTTTGGGCTCTACATGCGTTATTTCTGCCTGCAAGGGCAGGAGGTCGGCATCCAGCAGCCGGGCCAGCACTTCATTACTTTCGGCGGGCACGAACCCAATTTTGCGCTTGTTAAAATGCAAGGCGATCGCGTTTTTGTCGTATGGATTATCCGGTTCCCGCACCAGTTCAAGTAATCCGCTCCGGTTGATCTGGTCGATAAGCGCGGGACCTTCGTAATACTGAAACCCCCTGACGAAGCACTACAATAAATACACCTTCCGGTATTGACGCACCATCTCTGCGGGCAGCGAAGCCAGCCCGTAGAGCCCAATCATATTTTTGATAAAGGTGGAGCGTTTCATTTTTTTACCTATCAGAAGAGCGATGGGCTTTAATTGTTTTCAATTTTTATTGTTCGACCAACAGGGCTAGTTATAGATTCAATATTTCCGAGTCGATCTAGTTTGATAGGAAAACAAAACTCAACGATTCTTCTTCCGTCTAATGTCTGAATCATATTTTGCGAGCCGAACTCAAATTTCTTTTCAATAACGTCTGCTATAGTATGATGAATAAAGTAGATTTCACTACCGCTAAATTTAGTAACAGTATAGATATTTTTCAGTCTTTCAGGCGATTGCCAATATTCCTGAAAAAGCGGGCTTTCTCGTTCCCAAATCATTTCGTCTTTCTCATCTGGGAGATACACCATGTCGAGCTGTTTTAAAGTAAAGGTTAGCTTGGCGTTTTTATTATTTTCGAAATACTCCTTGAATATCTGTTCCTTATCAAAAGAGTTTCTATCATTTGAATTCTTAAAATTTTCCTTTATCAAAACAACAGCATCAAATAGCGAAATTATGTCGTAAATGCGCTTGTCTTCCTTTTCCAGCACAGCAAAAAGGTAATTGCTTCCAGTATTGACCAAAAGGTTCTTATTGAAGCTTTTTTCGCGATCTAATTTTTGGAGGGTGATTTCATATTTTTGTCCCTTTTTGATTTTTTTGCGATAAACTTTTACAGAGCGGATTGGAGGGTGCGGTTTTGCTACTTCTATGCCTCCCATTTTTATTTTCCGTTCTGTCAGCCTTTTATTCAATCCAAGAAGACCTTCGGCTCCAAATGCTTCTGTTTTATTTTTGGAGTATGTATTGACGAAATGATCGAATATGGTTTCTCTTAAAAACTTATTTACGATTTTTTCAATATTACCTTCCGTGTCGAATTGATTTCCAGCAAATTTGCTCAATGGTATCCGATAGCTTTCCATACCTGACGAAAGACCATAAATTGTCTCTTCATGCAATGCGCCTCTGATGCGGAGAGTTTTCTCATTCGTCTTTGTTAGCTTACCACCTTCATTTTTTTCTTCTTTAAATTGAACAAGGAGTTTGTCTTTTGGCTTATGTGAAGTTACTGTTTGCTCTAAAGCAATTCGGGCATCTTCATGAAAACCAGACCAGGGTAGCTTAATATCACGGAATTTCTCAATTTCGGACATAGCTTTATCTCTAATTTTGCTTTCCTGCGACAGGAAGTCTTCCAATATATTGTCAGAATCTAGGAGTAGGTTCAATTCGCCATTTTCGGTTTTTTCCTTAACCCATTGTTGAAGATGTTTATTGAGATCATTCAACCGTTTAACCGCTTTTTCATTGGTACATGCGACAACTAAAGCATCCATTGCATGGTGTCGGTGGTCGACACGTTTTGTATAGCCTTTTATGATAAAGTTGTTGTCCTTATAGAATATGTGGCACTTCAGGTATATTTTTTTGAATTCATCACGAGATAGTGGTTTTGGGATACTTTCAATGGTCTTTAAGATTTCATTAACCTGATTTTCAGATAAGTTCATTTTGGCCAGGTTCTGAAAGTAGTCCATCACGCTCAAACCATTTTCATGAGATATTTTTTTATACTCACTATCGGCTTTTAATTCGTAAAATCTCAAGAATCGTTCTTTAAGCAGTTTTTTAAAAATATCTGTAATGCCCCAATGGTTTCTTAGATAATGTGTTACTCCCCCGGAGGAAGTTTTCACATTTTTGCTTCCTACAATTTTTGAGAGTTCTTCTCTTACTCTTACGGCGATATATTGGGTTTCTTTCTTTTGACGTTCTACTGGGTTATCAGGGATTTTAGTTGCAAGCATGTGTTTCCTTTTTTTTCCGAAAAATTTCTTAACCGCATTATCCATAAATACCTCTTTTGGTAAAAGTTTACATATTGTAGAGCCTGCGTCAAAATATTCCATAGCGGTCCGATTTCCTTT
>CAYUJK010000344.1:0-4415 GCA_964444895.1 uncultured Roseivirgaceae bacterium | reverse complement strand
CTATTCCACCCCATTGGCGGGGTGGTGGCGAGGTTTTCAAATTTCTGCCCATAAGTCAATACCGTAACGGCCAGGGCAGTGATGAAAGCGAGCAAGGTCTTTTTCATTACGAAAAATGTTTCATGGTAAATTTACAAATTGGCGATACCGTCACCGGCGGTCTATCCTCTCAAAATTACCACTAAAAATTTCTCTGTAGGGGCCGATTTGTTTATTTCAGGGTAAGCAAATGTTTTATTTTAATTCAATCTCCCAATCGTCCGTTCGGAACGTAGAGGCAGGAAGTCCTTCTTTGTTGAACAAATTGGGCTCGGCGGTATTGCCCCAGGCAAACCGGACGGCCACGGGTTCTTTTACCTCACGGGCTTGCACCACCACAGTGCTTCCGTCAATTTTTGCCTTGGCAGGCACAAAAACACCGTCTTTGCCAGCCACTTCAAAATGGGTAATTTCTTTACCCTTTGCCATCAAGCCGCTTTCGGCATGGTCAAAAAACACCCTGATCTTTTTGCCTTCCTGCTCCATGTTTTTATACAAAGGACCTGAATAGGTGATTCCTTCCTTTCCATAGGTATTGGCGAGGGCCCAGCTTGCCAGACGAAGTCCTACGTCTTTTTTATTTCGGGGATGGATGTCTTCGGTGTTTCCGATATCACTCACTACCACCATCCCGGTGTTGGGTACTTCAAGGGCCTTTCGCTGAGAATCACGCAGCCAGGCGCCTTCCATTGGCCTTCCGTATTTGTAAGGTGCTATTTGCACATAATAAAATGGAAAATCATAGCCCCAATGCTGCCTCCAGTTTTCTATCAGAGCCGGGAAAAACTGCTCGTATGTGCCCGGACTATAGGTATTTGTTTCGCCCTGGTACCAAAGTACTCCAGCTATTCGGAAAGGAATCAGGGGGGCTATCATGGCGTTAAATGCTACGCCGGGTTCCCTGGGACACCAGGGCACTTCGCGGATTTTTTGGGCTTCATCTCTGAAAAGATCGTTATTTTCCACCACATCGGCACTGGTCCACACCTCAGCCGGCGTGCCACCCCAACTGCTGCTGATAAGGCCCACGGGAGCATCCAGCTTTGACTGGATTTCCCTTCCAAAAAAGTAGCCTACTGCGCTGAAATATTTCATGGTCTCGGGCGTACACACCACCCATTCACCCTCTATGTCCAATTGCGGGGATACTGCTGTTCGAAGTCCCGCTGTGAAAAAGCGAATTTCCGGATGCCTGGCTGCAGCCACTTCGGCCTCAGCATCGTCAATTCCCTGTGCGGCGGTCCACTCCATATTTGACTGCCCGGAACACAACCATACTTCTCCGATCAGGACATCTTCAATCACCAGGGTATTGTACCCTTTTATGGTAAGGGTAAAAGGCCCGCCCGCTCCGGGTGTTTTAATTTTGACTTGCCATTGCGCTTTATTGTTTCCTTTGGTCTTCACCTCTTCGTGCTCCCATCCCGGCTGCACGGTAACTTCCTCATTGGGTCGCGCCCAGCCCCAGATGATAATCTCCTGGTTTTGCTGCAGCACCATGTGGTCGCCAAAAATGGCCGGCACGGATACATTGCCTTTGGCTGTATAGATCATTGCCGGCGCCAGAAGCAACACAAGCCCGAGTGTACAAAGTAGTTTCTTCATTGTATTATCAGTTTATTTGCTAAATATGATTCTAAAACCGGCACAATATACTAACAAGCCCTCGAAATCCACATTTAAATTGTGCGGCATGGCATATTGAGATGGCAGTAGGTTAAAATCCGTAAAACAGGGGGATGACGAGCGTAGCGATGAGCCAAAAGAGAAGGCTGAGGCCTACGCCCACCTTGGTAAAATCCTTAAACCGATAACCGCCGGCGCCATAGATCATGGTATTGGTTTGGTAGCCCACAGGCGTCATAAAGCTGGCCGAAGCGCCAATGGTAATAGCCACTAAGAATGGCATTGGGGACAATTCTAACTCATGGGCCGTTGAAATGGCAATGGGCGCCATCAAGGCCGCACTGGCATTGTTAGACATCATTTCAGTGAGGAGGGACGTCAGCAGGTACAATCCCGACACAATAACGATAGGCCCGTAAGGGCCGGCAAGGTCAACCACAAAATGGGCCAATGTAGAGGATAGCCCCGTTTTTTCCATCGCCAGCCCCAAGCTAAGGGCTCCGGCAAGGAGAAATATCACTTTCCAATCCACCACATCATACACTTCTTTTACCGGCAAGCACCCCGTAATGATCAGTACGACCGATGCGATCAGGGTGCCCCCTAACACGTGGAGAATGTTCAATGTAGATAAAATGACTACGCCCAATAAACAAGCTATAACAATCGAAAAATTTCTCCAATTGATAAAATTGTTCTGGTGTTCTGTGAGCAAAATAAAGGGTTGATTCTGCTGAAATTCTTCCTCCTTCAACTTATCAAGCCTGTTATTCATGATCTCTACCAACACGATATCCCCGGATTTTAAGGTGGTGTTCATCAGGCGGTCGTGGATGATATCTTCCCTGTGCTTGATCGCCAGGGGTATGGCCCTGTACCGTTGCCTGAAGTTGACTTCCTGCATGGTTTTTCCTTCAAATCGCGAGTTGGAAGTAATGATCAGTTCTACCAAAGAAGTCTCACGGGAAGCAAAATGATGATTACTTACCTTTACAGAAGACGTGATCTCAACATTCAGCTTATCTTTTAGCTTTTGTAGTCGTTCTACGTTGCTGCGTACCTTAAGCACGTCGCCCGGTTTTAGTAAAAAATCGCCCGCAGGAAGTGCAAATATTTCATCGCCGCGCAACACTTGCAGGATGTCCATTTTATATTCCGTTACCAGCGGGCATTCCCTGATCATTTTGTTGGCTGACCTGGCATTTTCAAAAAGTTCGATCTCCGTAATATAATCCCTGATATGGTAATGGCTGTTGCTGCTATTCGTTCTATCCGGCAGCAATCTCTTACCAAACAACAGCATGTATATCATACCGGCTACCAAAAGTGTCCCGCCGACAGGAGCCAGTGTGAACATCCCAAAACCCGCTTCACCGGCCTGCCTTGCTATACCGTCCACGAGCACGTTAGTTGAGGTGCCGATCAATGTACACATGCCACCGAATATCGATGCAAAGGAAAGGGGGATCAATAATTTTGAAGGCGACAGGTTGGCCTCTTTTGCAGTCTGAACGATGATGGGGATGAAAAGAGCCACTATGGGAGTATTATTGATAAAAGCAGAGACCAGCGCCACAAAAAGCATCATAGTGAGCAAGCCCAGGGAATGGTTCTTCTTTAGTACATTGGCAAAAAAAACCCCTATTTGCATTAGGGCCCCCGTTTTCAGCAAGGCTGCGCTGAGGATGAACATAAAGAGCACCGTCACGGTGGCGCCGTTGCTAAATCCTTCCACGGCCTCTTTGGGGGTGAGAATGCGCGTTAGGATGAGGGCACTCATGATCAGCAGCGCCACTACATCCACCCTCACCCACTCGCTGATAAACAAGACAAGAGCACCTGCAAGAATGAAAATAAGAATGACAGAGTCCATCGGGATATTTTAGCAAAAAGCACAAATTTTATTATTCCTATAAATTATACCAAATGAATAGAGAATTATAATTTGACAGTGTTTGCATTCAGTGTCCGGTGTTGGTTATTCGTTAGTCGTTGTTGGTTATTGAGCTATTGAGTTATTCGTTATTGGGTTGTATTCTGTGTTCGGTATTCTGTAGCTTTGGTAATTGGTTAATTGAGTTGATTGAGTTAATTGGGGAGGTCGGGGAGGTCGGGAGTTGGAGGCTGGACCACTTTAGTGGATGGTTGCAGAAGACTGAATTCCTGTCAATCCATGCTTACGCTGGATAGCATAGCCTCTTTGTCATCCCGACGAATGGAGGGATCTCAGGGAATTTTAAAATTTTTTTTTGATGTTTCCTCACCCCCCGGCTCATCGAGCCACCCCCCTCTCCAAAAAACGGAGAGGGGGCGTAACGGAAAGGGAGTGCGTCGTTATTTGCTATTGTATCCCCTGCGCAACACACACTGACGCACTGAATACAGAATACCGATTACGGCCTGTGAACTTCATTGTCTGCCCTCTGCTCTCCGCTCTCAGCTCTCCGCTCCTTTCTCCCTCCTGCTGCTTTGTTCCATCCGTCTCTCCCAAGCCGGTCTGACTCCGCTTTGCTTCGTCTGACCTGGACTGGACTGCCTACTGCTACTGCCTCCTGCTGCTTCCCCCAAGGTCTATCGTCTTGACCGTTTCTCCTGCCTCCTGCCGCTGCCTCCTGCCAACTCCACACCCTCCGCCCTCAGCTCCTTGCTCCTTGTTCCTTGCCCCTTGCTCCTTCCTCCCCCCTACCTACCTACTCCCCTCCCCATTCGTTCGGCAAGGGCGCTGCCTGCCAGAAGTTGCAGGCCATGAT
>CAYUJK010000343.1:0-4443 GCA_964444895.1 uncultured Roseivirgaceae bacterium | reverse complement strand
TGCGGGCCGATGGCAACAGCGAAGTGGGCTATGGTCATATCATGCGTTTGCTTGCCCTTGCCGATATACTGACGGAAGTTGGCTTTGAATGCGCGTTTGTTTGTAAAAAGCCACCACAATTTGCACTCAAGGAGTACGAAGTGCTGGAAGTACCCGAGGAAATCCCCGTGGCTGATGAGGCGGCCTGGCTTAGGAGTAAGTTGGACGACTACTCGATTTTAGTGTTGGACGGTTACCGCTTTGATACAGACTACCAGTACCGTGTAAAGCAGAACCCCAGGTTTTTACTGGTAGTAATCGACGATGTGAACGCAGGCCATTTTTATGCCGATATGGTTGTTAACCATTCGTCCGAATTTTTGCCATCCCAGTATTCCGTGGAGCCAGGTACAAGACTTCTGCTCGGTACTGACTACGCAATTTTGAGGAGGCCTTTTCTGGAATATGCCAGCTTGCCACAGCAAGTAGCCAATAGAAGGGGCTGTTTCATCTCTTTTGGTGGTGCCGATCCCGAACATTTGACGGAAAAGACGATCACGGCTTGTCTGGAAGCGGGTGTGGAAAGGGTGAATGTACTGCTTCCCTCGCGCCTGGCTCCCGGCGATCTTGAAGTATATGATATGGAGGGAGCAGTAGTGAAGACGTTTAAAGATCAGTCGGCAGCAGACGTCCTCACGCTGATGACGCAAAGCCGTGTGGGAATCTGCTCTTCAAGTACTGTAGCATACGAAGCATGCTGCGCACGAATGCCCCTGATTACAGGCTACTACGTCGATAACCAGTTGGGAATTCACCAGACGCTCGCAGATTCGGGATGCTGTATTGCGCTGGGGGATTTTAGAAAAATCGAGGCTGAAACGATAAAAAAAGCGATCGAACAGGCGCAACAGACGCCGCTTAATGATAGCCAGGAGCGTGTTTTTCACGGAAATAGCGGAAAAAACCTCTCCCATGCTTTTCTTGAATTAATGGAGGCTTATCACTAATTATGCATCATGTTGACCTTCAGATATGCCCATAAAGGAGACGCGAGACTCTATTTTCAATGGGTCAATGATCCTCATGTGAGAAGGAATTCCTTTACTTCTGATGAAATCTTATGGGAGGATCATTTGAAATGGTTCAATACAAAAACGGAGGACAATAGCTGTTTTATGTATGTGTTTCTGTTAAATGACACTCCTGTGGGTCAGGTGAGAATAGAATGGAGGGAAAGGGAGCATGTGGTGGGAGTGTCTGTCGACAGTGCATTTCGCGGCAAAGGTATCGCCTCGCCCATGGTAGAAATGGCTTGTAAAGATTATTTTGATAAAACTGACGCAAGCGATATTGTCGCTTACATAAAGAAAGACAATGAACCTTCCATTCGATTGTTTCGAAAGGCAGGATTTTTAGATGAATCAGAAATAGCATATAACGGACAGGCAAGCCTGCGTTTATCGGTTAATAAGCTGAACATTGGAAGAAAAGAAAAATAAGACTTGTAAGATTGGCAACGCCCTTGTTGGGGCAGATGCGCCGGTATTTATCATTGCCGAACTCTCTGCAAACCATGGGCAGGATATAGATGTAGCACTGAAAACGGTGAAAGCAGCGAAAGAAGCGGGTGCTGACGCTATTAAGCTCCAGCATTACATGCCACAGACCATTACCATTGATTGTAATAACTCGTATTTTCAAATATCCCAGGGGACGATCTGGGATGGCGCCACGCTGTATAGCTTGTACCAGGATGCCTACATGCCCTGGGAGTGGACCGCAGAGATAATGAAGATGGCTGAGGATTTGGGGTTGGAGTGTTTCTCATCGCCTTTTGATCACTCAGCGGTCGACTTCCTGGAAAAACATCGGGTTCCAGCCTACAAAATTGCTTCATTCGAGATCACCGACATTTCGTTGATTAGGAAAGTGGCGGCTACCCAAAAGCCGGTGATTATTTCGACGGGCATAGCTGATATTCCGGATATCGAACTGGCGCTTGAGGCCTGCCAAATGGAGAATAATCCGAATGTTATTTTGCTAAAGTGCACCTCTTCTTACCCGGCGCCCTATGAATCGATGAACCTGCTTACCATACCTGATATGCAAGCGCGTTTTGGGAAGGTAGTGGGGCTGTCTGATCACTCTCTGGGTATTTCAGTGCCGGTAGCCGCAGTAGCTCTTGGTGCGAAAGTCATTGAGAAACATTTTATCCTCGATAAATCGCTGGGCGGACCTGATGCTGCCTTTTCACTGGACCCTACGGAGTTTGGCGCCATGGTGCGGGCGGTGCGCGAAACAGAACTGGCGCTTGGCAGCCCTCTTTACGAGATGGACGAGGCTAAAAAGAAAAGCCGGCAGTTTGCCCGGTCACTGTTCGTGGTGAAAGACATAAAAAAGGGTGATATTCTTACTGAGGAAAATGTGCGGTCGATAAGGCCGGGGTACGGGCTTCACCCGAAGTACTACGATGAAGTGTTGGGAAAACCTGCCGCCAAAGATATTGAAAGAGGAACGCCACTTAGTTTTGATCTGATTGGGTAGGAAAATTCGTTGTTCATTCTAAGCCTTACAATCACGGGATGAACATAAGCCATTGTATAGTATGAAAAAGGCTGAGGGCCAATTAACTCGATTAACTCATTAGCTAATATTGAAAAAAGTACTCATCATTACCTACTATTGGCCTCCTGCCGGCGGCATATCCGTACTGCGATGCTTGAAATTTGCCAAGTACCTGCGCAAATTTGGTTGGGAGCCGGTGGTGTACACAGTAGAAAATCCGGAGTATCAATTTTATGATCCACACAACTTCAAAGATGTGCCTGAGGGAATTGAAGTGCTCAAAAGACCTTCACCAGATCCCATCCGGATTTTCAAGAAACTCAGTGGGAGGAGGAAAGAAGAGCCGCTGCTCAACATTGTACAGGCCAGCCAAAAGAAGAGAACCTTCATAGATATGCTTGGCATTTGGGTCAGGGGAAACTTTTTTATTCCCGATGCCCGCGCCCTATGGATAAGGCCGTCCGTAAGGTTTTTGAAAAAGTATTTGCAGGAAAACCCTGTCGATGCCATTCTTACCGATGGTCCCCCACACACCAATACCGTCATTGGTCTGAAGCTTTCGAAAGCACTGGGAATCCCCTGGCTCGCAGATTTTCAAGACCCCTGGACCCAGGTGGATTATTACGAGCACATGTTAATAGGTAAGAGGGCAGATCGCAAGCACAGAAGCCTGGAACAAGAGGTGTTCAAAACGGCAAAAAAAATTACAATTGCCAGTCCTGCCTGGAAAATCGACCTGGAAAAGATTGGCGCAGCAAATGTAGATGTAGTTTACTATGGGTACGACGAGGAAGATTTTGCAGATTTCAGGAAAAGAAAAGGGGAGCATTTTAAGATTTTTCATGCCGGCCTTATCGGAAATGACCGCAACCCGGAGATTCTGTTTGAAGTACTGCGGGAGTTGATAGACGAGAATCGGGAATTCGAGCAGGTGTTAATGTTGTCATTTGCGGGTGAGGTGGATTATGAGGTGGTACGAGCAGTGGAAAAGAATGACCTTGGACGAATGACGGAATTTTTAGGGATGATGAGCAGGAGGGATGTTTTCAAGCACTACGAAGAAGCCTCGCTGCTGATGCTTCCAATCAACAAGGCAAAGAATGCATCGGGACGAATTCCCGGGAAATTGTACGAATACATGCGGGCATTAACGCCTATCCTGGCCTTTGGTCCGGAACATGGCAACGTAAGGGACATAGTCGAAGGCAGGCAGTTAGGCGCCTATTTTACTTACCTCGAAAAAAGCCGGCTCAAGGAGTATCTCAAGGGAGCATTGAACGACTTCATCAATGGACGAGAAATTCCTTTAAGCCCTGTTGATTACATCCGCGATTTTTCAAATGAAAGCCAGACGAAAAAGATTGCCGAGTATTTGGATGAATTGAGTAGGTAATTTATGAGCCCGAGGTAGGGCCAGCCAGAAAAGAAAAAGGGTCAGCGTTTATACTGACCCTTCTTTACTTAGTAGCGGGAACAGGACTCGAACCTGTGTCCGCCAGCTGGCGGATATGAGCCCGGCGATTTACCGGGTATATTTCTTACCAATCAGCTCCCAAAGAAATTCCCGGCCCTGATTGGACTTCAACTGTTTTTCTCTTTTCATAGCGTCAGCTTTAGATGAGTACTCCTCGGTGTGAATGACCACCCATGGCCGATACTTCACAGTATATCCTTTTTTGGCTAACTGATTGTGAGACAGAATCCTTTGCTCAAGGTTAGAAGTGTATCCAATGTAAATTTTATCGAAAGTTGGTGAATAGAGAACGTAGACGGTAAACATGAAAAAGATAGGTTGTAGTATTTGTAAACAAAAAAGGCTTAGGTTGAAAAACCTAAGCCTCGTTGTAGCGGGAACAGGACTCGAACCTGTGTCCGCCAGCTGGCGGATATGAGCCCGGC
>CAYUJK010000342.1:0-4468 GCA_964444895.1 uncultured Roseivirgaceae bacterium | reverse complement strand
CTTTGGGTAGGCACGCTGGGCTTTGGTCTCTATTCCATTGATCTCGAAACCGGTAGAATACAAAACTACAGCAATGACGTCAACGATGCTCACCCAAACGATGCCGCAAATGTGATTCACAATAGCTGGATCAATAGCTTGTACGTATCTGCCGACGACAAGCTCTACGTAGGTACACCCGACGGAATCGCTTGTTACGACCTGAAAACGAAAACCTTCAGCGACCTGAAGGAAAAATTCCCCTCGCTTGCAGGAGAGATCGTACTTACCTTTCACGGGGACCATCGCGGCGGACTGTGGGCCGGAACAGCGCACGGACTCACCTACATCAATCCCGGGCAGACGCAGCTCAGCACATACACCATCGGCGATGGCCTGCCCAGCAATGTGATCTGCAGCATTGAAGAAGATGGCGAGCAGAACCTTTGGATAGCCACGAACTATGGGATTTCCAAATTCAACCCTGCAACCGGCCACTTTATCAACTACTACTATCACGACGGACTTCAGGGAAATGAATTCAGCAAACGCGCGTCCTACAGAGACAGCGAAGGCAGGCTCTATTTTGGTGGCATCAACGGTGTCACCTACTTCCGCCCTGAAGCGATAAAAGACAGCCCAAAAAAGCTGAAAGTAGCCATTACAGGGTTTTATCTACACAATGAAGCTGTAAAAAAAGGCATGAAATCCGGCAAGCACGAGATCGTAGACACCGCCGTGATGGACGCCCGCACGTTTCACCTGGCGCATGACGACAATTCGTTCAGCATTGAGTTTTCGACCATGGAATACGTAAATCCCAAGCGGATCAGCTACCTCTACTCAATCGGTGGAAATCAATGGATTAACATGCAGCCCGGCACCAATAGCGTGACCTTTAACGACCTGGAGCCCGGCGAGTATACCTTTAAGGTAAAAGCAAAGGACTTCGCTACTTTCTCCGGAACGAAAGAAATCACCATCGTCATTCATCCTGCCTGGTACTTATCTGCCTGGGCCAGGGCGTTCTACCTTCTGGTTTCATTGCTCATTCTCTCTGGTGTGTTTCTGTATTTCCGGCAACGGTATGAAGCGCGCAGGCAAATGCGGGAGCATCAACACCAGGAACAAATAAACCAGGCAAAGCTGGAATTTTTCACCAACGTATCGCACGAAATACGAACGCCGCTTTCGCTGATCATTAACCCCTTGAAAAAACTGATAGCCAGCGACAGCGATGTGATTCGGCAAAAAACCTACCGGGTAATGCGCCGAAATTCCGAAAGAATTCTTCACCTCGTAAATCAGCTGATGGATTTGCGGAAAATTGACCGGGGCAAAGTAGCGCTGAATTGCAGCGAAACCGACATCGTGGTATTCATCAAGGAATCATGCGAAATATTTGAAGAACAAATCCTGGCCAAAAACATCGATTTTCGCATCGATAGCCAGGCAGGTACCCACAAGGCCTGGATAGACCCTGATTTATTTGACAAGACCATCCAGAACCTCGTTTCGAATGCCATTAAATTCACACCAGAGGGGGGTAAGGTCCGCTTTTTAGTGGAGAAAGTCGAAGAAACCCAACAGTTGATGATTTCACTGTCCGACAGCGGTATTGGCCTGAAAGAGAGCGAGGCAGAAAAGATCTTCGACCGGTTTTACCAGGCGCCGGGCAGCAAGGACCACCACGCCCATGGCACCGGCATAGGCCTCCATCTTACCCGATCCATTATAGAACTGCACCGCGGCGCCATCCGTGCGGAAAACAACAAAGACGGAATAGGAAGCCGGTTTATTGTACAAATCCCCCTGGGCAATGCTCACCTCGATTCCTCGGAAATAAAACAGGAACATGCAAGCGACACTATAGAAAAGCACAAGCCGCCCGCCGACACTCTGCTGCCCGATGAAATAGAGAAAACAACTTCTAAGTCTAAAAGCAGAAAATGGGTGCTGGTAGTAGATGATGACGAGGACATTCGAAACTACGTGAGCAGTGAGCTGTCGTCAGAATACCATACCGCTGTTTGCGGAAATGGAAAGGAGGCCCTATCGTGGATCTTGGCTAAAAAGCCGGACCTCGTAGTAAGCGACGTGGTAATGCCCGAGATGGATGGCATTTCGCTGTGCCGGAAAATAAAGCAAAACGTAAACATCAATCACATTCCGGTTGTTCTTCTCACGGCAAAATCAATGGAGGAAGACAACCTGGAAGGCCTGAGTATCGGCGCGGATGCGTATATCGTAAAACCGTTTAACATCGAAATACTGAAAAAAACAGTTCAGAATATTATTCGAAACAGGGAAATACTGAGGAATAACTTCCGCGGAAATCAGCAGCAAAAAGAAAACATCAAAAAAGTAAACCTAAAGTCGCCTGATGAAAAACTGCTGAAAAAAATCACCGATGTGATCAATGCCAACCTGGGCAATGCCGAACTGAATGTAGAAATGCTATCGCGCGAAATCGGTATAAGCCGGGTTCACCTCCATCGTAAAATGAAAGAACTAACTAACCAATCAACGCGCGATTTTATCCGAAATATCCGGCTGCAGCAAGCAGCCAGTTTGCTGTCGAATAAGCACATGAACATTTCCGAGGTGGCCTTTGCTGTGGGCTTTACCAATGTAGCGCATTTTTCCAATGCCTTTAAGGAACTTTACGGCGAATCG
Organism: uncultured Roseivirgaceae bacterium; assembly: GCA_964444895.1. Taxonomy (GTDB): domain Bacteria; phylum Bacteroidota; class Bacteroidia; order Cytophagales; family Cyclobacteriaceae; genus CAJXNP01. The sequence goes on along the minus strand of CAYUJK010000342.1, from coordinate 1,813 downwards.
CCGAGCGCCTATATGGAAACGCATACGAAGCCGCACGAATAGGCTGTCCCTTCTACTCAAAGAAGGGATAGCCGGGTGCTGCGTATTTTCTCATGGCTTCCACATTGATATCCACCCCAATACCGGGTTTCTCAGACAATGTGATAAACCCGTTTTCGATCATCGGCTCATCATATATCACAATCTCTTTAAACATGGGGTTCTCGTGGAAATACATTTGCCACTCCAGGATCATGAAGTTGGGCACTGAGGCACACACATGACAAGACGCCATGGCGCCCAGGAATGAAGCCACCATGTGCGGGGCAAAAGGCACGTAGTAGAGCTTGGCAAGGTTGGCGATGCGCTGCCCCTCTCCCAGCCCACCTGCTTTTTGGAGGTCGGGCATCACGATATCCACGGCTCCTAATTCCAGCAATCGCCTGAACCCAAAAGCCAGGTAGAGGTTCTCCCCGGCACATATTGGCGTTGAAGTAGAGTCTGCTATAATTTTGTAGGCCTCAGGATTTTCAGCGGGGATCGGCTCTTCCAGCCACATGAGGTTATACGGTTCCAGCAGCTTCGCCACTTTTTGCCCGCTGATCATGTCATATCGGCCATGCATGTCGCAGCAAATATCAATATCAGGGCCAACAGCTTCGCGGGCCGCTGCCACCTGGTCTACCATTCGTTTTAACTCTCCCGGGCTCGCTGTCCAATTAAACCGATCGTATTTGGCAGGGTCGTTGTATTGATCCAAGTCAAATTTAATCGCATTAAAGCCCATTTTTTTTGCGTCAAGCGCAGCCTTGGCAAAGTCTTCGGGTGTTGGCAGGTTTCTTTGGTACAATGCCGTATCGCAGTACACACGGATCTTATCCCGGAATTTACCTCCAAGCAGTTGATACACAGGTATTCCCAGCGCCTTTCCGCTGAGATCCCACAGGGCTGTTTCAATAGCCGACAGGACGGCCAGGTACATCCCGGCTTGTGCACCCTGGAATATCCCTCCGGTTCGAATTGATTCAAAAAGCCGGTATACATTCAGCGGGTTCTGGTCAATTAAACGCCGCTCCAGCATTTTGACAAAATGGTATGTTCCGGGAACTGCATCCACTCCTTCGCCGCATCCATAAATATCCTGGTTGGTATGTATCTTGACAAAAAGGCCCGAACCGTAGCGAATATACCCGCATTCCACCTTCGTAATTTTCAAATCAGATGGGCTCGAACGCTTTGGGGTCCGCTCTACGGCCTGTTCAAGCCCCTGGCCAAATGTCATTGACAGCGGCGCTATAGCGGCCCCGGCTGTTATCGCTTTTTTGAAGAAGTCTCGTCTCGTTTTTGTAGTTGACATAGTCGTATTGATTAAGGTAAAGAGAGCTATTTATCACCAGGTTCGTTGCTTCAGCAGCTCCTGAATTTGATCTTCGGACACGGGAAGCTTGTCGATGTTGGCTCTGAGCCATTCTGAGAAATCCTTTTCGATCTCGTCCGACCATCGCGAGTCAATCTGCCCGGCGGTGTACTTCTGTTCGCGAAGACGCTGATGACCGAACATGTCACGAAGCCTTACGATTTCGGAAGTTTTTACCACGCGTTCGGCCAGGTGTGGGGGTATGAAAATGACGCCACCGTCTCGTCCCAGCACCACATCGCCCGGCATCACCGTGGCTTTACCGATACGTGTGGGCGTGTTGATGCCCACCAGCGTAGTATTGAGGCGGCCGTCAGGGTTATTGAGGTGATGAGAGGGGTGGTATGTGCGAAAGAAAGAAGTGAAAGAGCCCAGTTCCCTGAGTCCGTCAATATCGCGAATGGCGCCATTGTACAC
>CAYUJK010000341.1:0-4473 GCA_964444895.1 uncultured Roseivirgaceae bacterium | reverse complement strand
GGCAACCTGAAAGAGCCTGTTACGGAGTCTACCCGAAAAGTAGCCCGGTGTTTTTATGCGCTGGCGCAAAAGCGTGCCGATGCCAAGCGCTACCCGGCCATCGAGCCAATCGACTCGTATTCCAAATACCTGGAGTACCCGGAGTTTGAAGCTTTTGCCGAAGAGCACATTGCCAGGGGATGGGTGAAACGGGTGAACAAGGCCAAAGATATTATTTTCAAAGGATCGGAAGCATTCGACCAGATCAATATCCTGGGAGACGACGCCGTGCCCATCGACTACCACGTCGATTATTGGAAAAGCGAAGTGATCGATTTTGTGATCCTGCAGCAGGACGCTTTTGACAAAATCGATCAGAACACCCCAATGGAAAGACAGCAGTACATGCTGGAAAAAGTACTTGGAATATGCGACGCTGAGTTTGACTTTGAGGAGTTCGGCCAGGTGATTGATTTCTTTAAAAAAGTGATCAACTTCCTCAAGCAGATGAACTATGAGGAGTTTAAAACGGAAGCGTTTGCTGAATATGAACGTAAGTTAGAAACGCTGCTCGCTGAGCGAAGGAAGGAACAACGCAGTGAAGTGATCAGTTGAAAAATTTAAATATGCCCGTATGTCATCTACAGTAGCTTTTCAGAAAATATATACCCGGCTTTTGCACATTACCAAGGCTACCTGCTCGCTACGGGCCGATAACGTGGGCTATGAAGAGATGGCACTGGTGGATGGCAAGCCTGCCCAGGTAGTAAAAATTGCGGGCAACCTTGTGACGCTCCAGGTATTTCCCGGTACGGAAGGGATCGCTACCGACTCCGAAGTGGTGTTTCTTGGGAAGCCGCCGGTGTTAAAAGTAGGAAGCGATCTCGCGGGACGTTTTTTCAATGCCTACGGCGAGCCTATTGATGGTGGACCCGATATAGAAGGAGAGGAGAGGGAAATCGGCGGTCCTTCCCTTAATCCTTTTAAGCGAAAACAGCCCTCTGATCTGATCGCTACGGGCATTGCAGGCATTGACCTGAACAATACCCTCGTGACGGGGCAAAAGATACCGTTCTTTGCCGACCCGGACCAGCCCTACAACCAGGTACTGGCGGAAGTGGCCCTTAGGTCAGATGCCGACAAGATTATCCTGGGGGGCATGGGGCTTTCTAACGACGATTATTTGTTCTTCAGAGATAAGTTTACCAATGCCGGGGCGCTGGATAAAATCATCTCTTTTGTTAATACAGCAGAGAACCCACCTGTGGAGAGGTTGCTCATTCCCGATATGGCCTGCACGGCGGCAGAATACTTCGCAGCCGAAAAGCACGAAAAAGTGTTGGTGCTGCTTACCGACATGACCCTCTTTGCCGATGCGCTGGCCATCGTATCCAATAAGATGGATCAGATACCTTCAAAGGATTCCATGCCCGGCTCGCTCTATAGCGACCTGGCGCGGATCTATGAAAAGGCCGCGCAGTTTCCTGACGGGGGCTCTATCACGATCATTGCAGTGACTACGCTGAACGAAGGCGATATCACCCACGCTATTCCTGACAATACCGGCTACATTACCGAAGGGCAGCTTTTCCTGCGTCGTGATTCGGATATCGGGAAGGTGATTGTGGACCCCTTCCGGAGCCTTTCGCGCCTTAAGCAAATTGTGCAGGGCAAAAAGACCCGCGAAGATCACCCCCAGGTAATGAACGCGGGGGTACGCCTTTTTGCTGATGCACAAAATGCCCGGACAAAAAAGGAAAATGGTTTTGACCTTACGGAGTACGACAGCCGCTGCCTGGAGTTTGCGCTTGATTATTCGGAACAACTCCTGGCAATCGATGTAAATATCGGTGTAGAAGAAATGCTGGACACTGCCTGGGCGCTCTTTGCCCGGCATTTTAGCCCGCATGAAGTGAGTGTGAAAGACGAACTGGTAAAAAAATATTGGAAATAGGCTGATACCGGAAACTTTCTTCGGACTTCCTGTTTTCTTGGATTCAACGCAATGTCGATAAAGCTACAATATAACAAAACGTTTATCCAGCAGCTTCAGCGTCAACTAAGCATAAGGGAAAGGGCCTTGCCGACGTTGAAAAGCAAAGAGACGGCGTTGAGGCTGGAAGTAAAGAAAGTGGGTATACATAAGGCCAACCTTGCGGAGCAGCATGCACAATTGTTGTCGGGAATGGGGAAATCAGCGGTCTTGTGGCAGGAGTTTCCGGGAGTGGTGAAAATCAGGAAGGCCGAAATTGTTACCAAAAATATAGCGGGGGTAAAGGCGCCCGCACTGGAAAGCATAGAGCTGACCACTCCCGACCTGTTTCTCTTTAACCAGCCTGGCTGGATACTCCCGGGACTGCAGCAGTTGAAAAAACTGGTACAGTTGAAGATGGAAATGAAAATTGCCGACCGGCAGTTTGCGATTCTGAGCCAGGCGCGAAAGAAGACCACGCAGAAAGTTAACCTCTATGAAAAAGTACAGATTCCGGCTTTCCGCGAGGGAATAATGATGATAAAACGCTACCTGGAAGACCAGGAAAACCTTTCTAAAGCGGCACAAAAGATCGTGAAAGAACGCAATAAGATGAAGGAGGAGGAGCTATGAGGGAGCGGATGAAAAAACTGACGCTGTTGGTTTTTCACCAGGAGAAAAGCCAGGTGATCGAGGCGCTGCATGACCTGGGCGTGCTGCACATAGAGATGAAGCCCAACCCCGCTGGCGAAGCCATTGAAAAACTCGAAGCCGAAAAAAATGAGTGGTACAAGGCCATAGAGATATTGCGGATGCACCGCAGGGACGGTTTTCACAAGCACCGTAAAATTCGCGATGTTCACAAGCTCAGAGATAACCTGCTTTGGTACGGAAAGGAAATGGACAAGCAGAGGGCTCACCTGGAAGCACTGCGAAGGGAAGAGCGGCAGCTTCATCCCTGGCATGGATTTCACTGGGAAAACATCGAACGCCTTGCCCGGCACGGTGTGCTGGTGACGTTCTACAAAGCGCCGGTAAAAGAGTTTCTGGCGTTTGACACCGGCAATCTGACCCTCGAAGTAGTCAATAGAAACAAGCTCCATGTCCGGTTTGTTGTGTTTACACTGCACGAACCAGCAGATATTCCTTTTGATCCTGTGGAACTTCCCAGAAAATCGCTCGATGAAATTTACAAGGAAAAAGCGGAGATCACGAACAAGATCAGGAAACTGAAAAGAGTGCTTTCGAGTTGGCACTTTGCCATACCTGCCTTGAGGGCAGCATGGGAGAAAGCGAACGACCAACTCCACTATGAAATGGCGGGACAAAGTTTCGAGGGTTATGCAGAAGACAAAATTTGGGCGTTGACGGGGTGGTTTCCGACCGGTGTGTCGGTTGATGTGGAGGGATTTCTCGAACGCGAAAAGCTGACCTACACAATAGAACGACCGAACCCTAAAGACACTGTGCCGGTACGCCTTAAAAACAAGAAGTATACTAAGCTGTACGAAACCATTACCAAAATATTTCAATTGCCCAATTACTATGAGTTTGACCTCACACCCTTTATTGCGGTGTTTTATCCGATTTTCTTTGCCTACTGCCTGGGAGACGCCGGCTATGGGGTGGTGCTCGTTCTGTTTTCAATCGTTGCCGCATTTACATTTCTTAAAAACATGAAATCCGTGGCAGCCTTGGGGGTAGTGCTTGGAGTGGTCACCACGGTGATGGGTATTGTAAAGTCGGGGTCCGTTTTCGGTATTCCGCTTGCACAACACACCGATATACCTTTTTTCCGCTTCCTTTCGCAATACATTGTGGTGCCTGATGACCACGACTACCTGTTTAATGCCTTCAATGTATCCCTCATGATAGGTGTGGTGCAGATATTTACCGGCGTCATTACGTCGATTGTGAAGCAGGTTTCCTTTTTTGGGTTCAAATATGGTCTGAAAAATATCGGTAAATTCCTGATTCTTCTGAGTGTCATGGTGTTGTTTTTAGGTGGGATGCAAGACATGGCAGTGTTTATTCCTTATTTAGATGTGGCCTGGGTGATATTCGTTGCAGGAATATTGCTCGTCTTGTTTTTCCACGATCCCGATACGCCGCTATTGAGGAGAATTGGAGGCGGATTTTTACCGCTTTATTTCATATTTACAGGCTTTCTGGGCGATGTGCTTTCGTATATCAGGCTTTTTGCCCTGGGCGCTGCCTCGTCCATTTTGGGCCTGGTGGTCAACCAGATCGGCTTGGGAATGATGGAAGGCGCCGGTATTTTGGGGATTGCCGGGGCCGTTTTGTTTTTGGTTTTTGGGCATTCGCTCAATTTTGCCCTGGCCACACTCGGTGCTTTTGTGCATCCGCTGAGACTCACGTTTGTAGAATTTTACAGCAATGCAGAATTCAAAGGTGGAGGCGTACCCTACCAGCCCTTCAGGAAGGAGGTAATGGCCGGGTAACAAACAATCCAGGATTCAAGTAGTAGTGTGGCGGCACACTGAATACAACGCTCAACCACC
>CAYUJK010000340.1:0-4487 GCA_964444895.1 uncultured Roseivirgaceae bacterium | reverse complement strand
AGCTCCAAAAGCAGGAGTCGAAGCTGAAACAAGACATCGAAAAAAACAAAAAAGACATCGCCAAGCTCGACAACCTCATAGCAGACCTGGTGAAAAAGGAAATGGATGCCGGAAAAGTTGCCCCGAAAACTACCACGGTGGACCTGAAAAAGCTTTCCAATTCATTTGAAGAAAACAAAAGCAACCTGCCCTGGCCTGTGTCCAATGGGTTTATTTCAGAGAAATTTGGCACAAACCCCCACCCCCTTTTGAAAAGAGTACAAGTGCCCAACAATGGCGTAAACATCCAAACCCGCCAGAACGAAAAGGTGAGAGCCGTATTTAATGGCAAGGTAAAACGCATAGCCATCATACCCGGCGATCTGAAATATGTGGTGATCGTCCAGCATGGCGAATATTACACTGTGTACGCCAGTATTAAAGAGGTTTATGTAAAGGTAGGCCAGGATGTAAAAACCAATGATGTGATTGGCGAGGTTAATACACTACCAAGTGGCGACGCCGAAGTACACTTCGAAGTTTGGAAAAACACCGAAAAGCTTAATCCCGAAATTTGGCTTGCCAAAAAATAATAATTTCCGCTTTTAGAGTTTATTTAAATAAAGGCTGGAATAATGCAGATAATTACCCGCCTATCGTTAACTTTGTGGATAAAATCATAAACTTCTTAGTATGAAAACATTACTCGCATTTGGAGCTTTGGGCCCATGGGAAATAGCACTTATTGTGCTGGTATTGTTGGTGTTTTTCGGGGCGAAAAAGATTCCTGAACTGGCGCGTGGATTAGGCAAGGGCATTCGCGAATTTAAAGACGCCACCAAAGAAATCAAGACCGAAATAGAAGAAAACGCCAAAGAGATCGACAAGAAAGTAGAGAGCAAATAGAAATCCCTTGGAAACTTTTTTGAACTACACCTCTATCAGCCAAAAGCTGAGTGATAAAAGTATATCCTGCCAGGACGTTGTAGAGCACTATTTGACCAATATCAAACGCAAAGCCAATCTCAATGCTTTCATGGAAGTATTCGAGGAGGACGCACGTCGGCAGGCCCTTGAGATAGACGTAAAGATCAGGGAAGGGAAGGCCGGCAAGCTCGCCGGAATGGTCATAGGTATCAAGGACGTCTTGTGTTATGCAGGGCACAAGCTTCAGGCATCCAGTAAAATATTGGAGGGCTTTACTTCTCAGTTTTCGGGTACAGCTGTGCAACGGCTTATCGACGAAGATGCCATTATCATTGGCCGACTCAACTGCGACGAGTTTGCCATGGGATCCTCCAACGAAAACTCCGCCTATGGCCCGGTACTCAACGCGGACGACCCAACCAGGGTGCCAGGAGGTTCTTCGGGCGGCTGTGCTGTGGCCGTACAGGCAGACCTGTGTACCGCTGCCATCGGCTCTGATACCGGCGGGTCGGTTCGCCAACCGGCAGCTTTCTGTGGTGTCATTGGCCTCAAGCCCACCTATTCGAGGGTATCGCGCTATGGGCTCATTGCCTATGCCAGCTCATTTGACGTCATAGGCACATTCACCCACACTATAGAAGACAGCGCGCGCATCATGGAAGTGATTGCCGGCCCCGATCACTACGACTCTACCGTGTCCCGACGCGAAGTTCCGTCTTACACTCAAAACCTCCGCTATTCGGGAAAAGCAAAAATCGGCTATATAAAAGAAACCCTCACCGGCGAAGGCCTGAACGAGGAAGTAAAGGATAATTTATTACATACAATAGATAAACTGAAATCCTCGGGGCATTCGGTTGATGAAGTTTCGTTACCTTTAATGAAATATGCGTTACCGACATATTACATACTGATAACCGCCGAGGCAAGCTCCAACCTGTCGAGGTACGATGGAGTACGATACGGTTACAGAAGCCCTAATACGGCTAATATGGAAACCATGTACAAAAAAAGCCGGTCAGAAGGATTTGGCGAAGAGGTGAGGAGAAGGATAATGTTAGGAACCTTTGTATTAAGTGCCAGCTACTACGACGCTTTTTATACAAAAGCGCAAAAAGTGAGAAAATTGATCAAAGAGCAGGTAGAAAACTTACTTTCTCAATATGACTTTTTGATCATGCCTACCACGCCCACTACCGCTTTTAAGCTGGGCGAACACAATAAAAACCCTTTGGAAATGTACCTGGCCGATCTCTTTACCGTACAGGCTTCGGTGGCAGGAGTGCCCGCTATTTCAGTGCCAAACGGCCGGGATAGCAACGGCATGTCGATTGGCCTGCAAATCATGGCCAATTTATTTGAAGAAGAAAAGTTATTGTCGTTTGCAAATAGTTATCTGAAAGATGAGTGGAGTTAATGTCTGTAAAGCTTTGGTGTTTTTGTTGACTTTTGGGATGGTTTGGCTGTCTTCTGCTGGCATTGTACTAGCGCAGGAAGAAGAAGACCCGATGACATCGATGGAAGCAGTCATAGAAGTAGATGAAGAATCGGTGCTGGGAACGTCGGATTTCGAAAATGCGCTGTTCTCATCTTATGACGACGAGTATATCCCCGATGCTTCCTACAGCGAAATCGAAGACCGTATTTCGTGTATTGAATCTGAAATACCCCTAAACTTCAATGCCACCGTAAACTCTTTCATCAACTATTTCACCGTCAGAAACCGAACTTATACATCAGAAGTATTCAAAACCAGCACAGCCTATTTCCCGGTGTTCGAAAGCTACCTGGAAAAACATGGTCTTCCTGACGAACTCAAATACCTGCCTATTGTAGAATCAGGGCTGAGACCCAAAGCCCGCTCCCGGGCTGCTGCGGTAGGCCTTTGGCAGTTCATTCCCAGCACTGGCAAAATATACGGACTACAGCAGAACTGGTACTTCGACGAAAGAATGGATCCCTACGAAGCTTCAGAAGCAGCTTGCCGCCACCTGAAATCGCTGTACAAAATGTTTGGTGATTGGGAGCTGGCTCTGGCGGCCTACAACTGCGGCGCCGGAAACGTACGGAAAGCCATGCGCAGGTCAGGCTATAAAAAGTCATTTTGGGAAATATACAACTACCTGCCCAGAGAAACGCGCTCCTATGTGCCTCAATTTGTGGCAGTAGTTTACGCCTTTAAATATGCCGAAGAACACAATTTTGTTTTTGATAAATGGCAGATGCAGGCCTCTCTGGATCACGAAACGATACACGTAGACGGCTTTTTAAACTTAAAAACACTGGCAGAGCAGCTCAACATCTGCTATGAAGACCTGGACTTTCTAAACCCGTCTATCAAGCATGCCGCCTTGCCCGAAGGGACAAAAAACTACGCTCTGCGGATACCGGCCGATAGCTACGCCGACTTCACTGCCCGACAAGAAACGATACTTGACACTGCTTCAAAAGTTGGCAAAGATCAAATCCAATACGTAGCGACAAACACACCCGGCGGAACAGAAGGAAAAGAGAAAATAATATACCGGGTGCGAAGCGGTGATGTACTGGGTACAATAGCAGAAAAGCATCAGGTGAGGGTTTCGGACATCAGGGCCTGGAACAATATCAGCGGAAACCTGATAAAAGTGGGCCAGCCGCTCAACATCTGGGTGAGCCCCAACGCATACACCAGGCTTTCGGGCGGCGTAAACACCAGCATTCCTCCTCAGCAAAACGTCTCGGCTAACGGCAGCCGGTTTCATATCGTGCAGCCTGGCGACACGCTGTGGCACATCTCAAAAACTTACGAGGGCTTGAGTATCGAGAAGCTTAAACAGCTGAATAATCTCAAAGACAACAAAATAAAGCCCGGCCAAAAGCTCGTTATTGGTTAAAATATTTTTTTCGTTCGGGTTGATAAGACCCGCTGATTTTTACAATTTACGATCTGACAAAAGACCGCGCTATTATGAAGTTCCACGCCATACCTGTATACGCCATTCTACTATTATCTTTCCTGCTTTTTTCCTGTGGAAGCAGAGAAAACACCAATAAATCGACAGGCAAAATTCTGCAAATCGCCAAGGGGGCTCCAGGGGAAATTATTCTGGTAATTGACTCGGCCACCTATCAGGGAATAGTAGGTGATGCCGTCAGGAAGACCTTCAAAGGCGACATCGAATGGCTTTCCCGGCCGCAGTCGCAATTCACCCTTAGGGTAGTGCAGCCCCACAAAGTAAACAATGTCCTTAGAGGCTCAAAAAATCTCGTTTACGTAACGGTGATTAACGACGACGGCAGAGGCAACAGAATACTGCGAAACAGTTTTACGCAGGAATCAATAGAAAAAATTAAAAATGATCCATCCATCTTCATGTTTACCAAGCAGGATGAATTTGCACGAGGTCAGGAAGTAATGCACCTATTTGGCCTCACCCCGGAAGTACTTGCACAAAACCTGGAAGAAAATATGGACCGGATCCGGGATCACTTTAATCAAATAGAACTCACACGCATGCAAGAAAAGCTCTTCAGTGCACGAAGGGAAAAAGGCGTGGAAGCCCATATCAGTAATAAGTTTGGGTGCTCCATGAAAATTC
>CAYUJK010000339.1:0-4492 GCA_964444895.1 uncultured Roseivirgaceae bacterium | reverse complement strand
CGATCTTATTATTGGCATTTCGACAGAATATTATGAAAGCGGCAAGGTAAAATCTGAAACAAGTTATAAATTTGGCCGCAAGCAGGGCAGGTATACTGAATACCACGAAAACGGTGCGGTAAAGCTGCAAGGCGAGCACGCCGGCAATCGAAAAGTGGGAAGCTGGGAAGAATACGACGACGAGGGTAATTTGACCCGAACGCTGGTATACCAAAATGACAAACTCAAAGAGGAAATAAAAGCTAATAAGAATGAACAGGCCGGCCATTAAAGAGACTAATTATAAGCTGCCAGGACTCATCCGACTATACAAGGGAAAAGTGAGGGATGTTTACGAATTGGAAAACAAACTGGCAATGGTGGCCACAGACCGCATTTCGGCTTTCGATGTAGTACTGCCACGGCCTATCCCCTACAAAGGACAGATACTGAACCAGATTGCTGCCGAAAACCTCGGCGAAACCAGCGGCATAGTGCCAAACTGGCTGGAGCAAACTCCCGACCCGAACGTTTCTATCGGAAAGAAATGTACTCCATTCAAAGTAGAAATGGTGATCAGAGGCTACCTGGCAGGCCATGCCTGGCGCGAATACCGCAGCGGAAAGCGAACACTATGCGGCGTAGCCCTGCCGGAGGGCCTCAAAGAAAACGACAAGCTCCCCGCGCCTATCATCACTCCTTCTACCAAAGCCGACGAGGGGCATGACGAAGACATCAGCCGCGATGATATTATCAAAAAAGGGCTTGTCTCAGAAGCGGAATACAGGCAATTGGAAGAATACACCCACAAGCTTTTCGAATTCGGGACAAAAAAAGCCGCAGACAGAGGCCTGATCCTGGTAGATACCAAGTATGAATTCGGGACATTCGAAGGAAAAATCTACCTTATTGACGAAGTTCACACACCCGACTCCTCGCGCTACTTCTACAAGGAGGGCTATGAAGCACGCCAGGCTGCCGGTGAAAAACAAAAGCAGCTTTCGAAGGAATTTGTGAGGCAGTGGCTCATCGAAAATAATTTCCAAGGTAAGGACGGGCAGCGTGTTCCGGAGATGACCGATGACATCGTGTACATGATCTCCGATCGCTACATAGAGCTCTACGAAAATGTAACGGGAAAAAAATTTAATCCTCCGGTTGAAAGTGGTAACTTGGAAACGCGGATTGAAGCAAACATATTGAAGGCATTAAATGGTTAAACAGTCAGAACGGAGAAGGTAAAAAAACCGGGAAAAAGTGGTTGCGGCTTTTGTCTTCTTCGGCTAAAAAGGTAAAACAATGAAATATACAATTGACAAAAAAGAACAATATTCTATCCTGAAACTTGAAGAGGAAAAGATCGACAGCGTGTTATCCCCGTCGATTAAGTCGGAACTGGTAACGATAAAAGCGGAAGGGTACAACAACATTATTCTTGATCTTTCAGGGGTAAAATACATTGACTCTTCCGGGCTGAGTGCGCTGCTGGTGGGCAACAGAATTTTTAGTGAAGACGGTGGTATTTTTGTGCTTACGGGCCTCACCGACCACGTGATGAAACTCATCAAAATATCACAGCTCCACAATGTGCTGAACATCCTCCCCACCGTGCAGGAAGGCATCGACGCCGTATTCATGCACGAAATCGAAAAAGACATCACAGAGGAAGAAGAGGACGGGGAGTAAACAAGATAAAGGATACAGGATACCTGATGTTTTAGATACCCCAAAAGCATAAATGGAAAGTTCTGGATACAAAAGACTAGAAATATGGAGATTGGCAAGAGAGATAGTTATTGAAATTCATAAAATGACTTTGAATGATCTTCCAAAGTTCGAAATGTATGAGACAGGCAGCCAAATCAGGAGATCATCCAAATCTATCCGGGCAAATATAGTAGAAGGTTTTGGAAGGAAGAGCTACAAACAGGAGTTTCTGAAACACTTGATCTATTCCATAGGTTCGAAAGATGAGACGATCGATCACCTCGAAACCCTATATGAAACCGGTTCGCTAACTGACAATAAAAAATTTGAATTGATCCGGGAAAAGCTAACGCTGCTTGGCAAAAAGCTTCATAATTTTTACCGATCTGTTGAAAAAAATCATATTAGCAAAAAATAACAAACCATATTTCACGTGCTTTAAATCCTATCCAGCATCCTGTATCCAACATCTTGCATCCTGAACAAATGTCCTTCTCCATTAAAATATTAGGCAACAATGCCGCGGCGCCAGCGCACGGACGCAACCAGACTTCGCAACTGGCCATGGTGCACAACCGGTGGCTGCTGCTGGACTGTGGCGAAAACACACAGTACAACCTGCTGAAGCGAAAAATAAACATCAACAAAATCCATCATATTTTCATCAGCCACCTGCACGGCGATCACTACTACGGCCTGATGGGCCTGATCTCTACTATGCAGCTTTTCGGAAGAAATAGAGAGCTGAACATCTATGCTCCGGCCATTTTGAAAGACATCATCGATCTGAACCTCAGGGCCTCGGACACGAGGCTGAACTACGCCCTTCACTTCACCCCGCTTGACCAGGCGTATAACAATCCTATTGTAGACGAAAAACACTTCACTGTGAAGGCCTTCCCGCTGAGGCACCGGGTAGTGTGCAACGGCTTTTTGATTCAGGAAAAGTCCAAACCGCACAAAATAAGGAAAGAAAAACTGCATACCGGCATAAAGCTGCAGCACATTGCCCAGTTTCTGAAGGGTGAGGACGTATATGAAAATGGCGAAATACGCTACCGGCATGAAGACTACACCCTGCCTCCCGAGCAACCTAAATCGTATGCTTATTGCTCAGACACACTGTTTGACACCGGCATAGTAGAGCACATCCGCGATGTAGACGTGCTCTACCACGAATCCACCTTCCTCAACGAACTGGAACAAAGAGCGCAAGACACCTACCACAGCACCGCCGCTCAGGCCGCACAGATAGCTGCTCTGGCAAAGGCTGGAAAGCTCTACCTGGGCCATTACTCTACCCGCTACAAGGAGCTTGAACCCTTCCTTGAAGAAGCAAAATTGCATTTCGAAAACACTTTCCTGAGTATTGAAGGAGAGGACATCACCATCGCGTAGCGCGCCAAAAACCTATCGCGATATGACCAGCTTTTTCACCGTATTCAGGGTGTCACCTTGTATTTTCACCAAATAAACGCCTTGCCTGGCGCTTTCCATTCGAATCGTGAATACCTGGTTTAGCACGCCCGTCAACTGATTCTCCTGTACCAGCTTTCCGCTGAGGTCAATGATTTGGATGCGCACGTCCTGACGTTCCCTGGTATTGAATGCTAACTTAAAGTAGTCATAGGTAGAGGGATTCGGGAAAAGCACAACGTTTTCTTCCGTCTCAACGATATTTGCCGATCCTTGCACAAAGAATTCGACATCATCGATATAGAGGTTATTCCCGTATCCATTGGTGGTGACAAAAGCTACCCGCACATCCGAAAGGCCGGCATACTGTGATATATCGAATGTAAAGGGAATCCAGTCGTCATCTGAGCGGGGCTCCCAAAAATCGTCATAGTTGCCCACTTTAAAATCAGCACTGGCGCCGTGGTAGATGCGTTCGAAACTGGCGCCGCAATCGTCAGAAACATAAATGCTCAACGAATCCACGTAGCTAATGAGCGTAGTAGAGTCCTCATCAGTGTAGTATTCGTACTGGGCATAGGACAATCGAAACTTCATCGCAGCTTCACCATAACCTGAGAAGTCGAGTGCGGGGCTCACCAGCCAGTCTTTGGCGCCCAATGCGCTGTAATTGTGCATATTGACGAACGCAGCTTTACCCGCCTCGCCCAGGCTCACCGTTTCCCAGGCTTTGGCAGTTTTCCCGGTATCCAACGAAATGATCGTCCATTGTTTCTCAAACAGACTATCGATCTCAAATTTCTCTATATATGGCGCTACATCACGAGCCTGATCGACCACAAATTTTGTATTCCGGCCGTTGTTAAACACATTCACCTCGTCCACCCCCGGAATACTCGCCTGCACGAAAAAAGTATGGTGCCCTTCTCCGAGAAGCAAGCTGTTCAATGCAAGCACCACTTGCTGACCTGACTTCAGGCTGTCAATGGCGAAGGTGTCGCTCTCCGTCATCTGAATGTTTGTGCCGTAATTCACTACCAGCGAAGTAATGGCGCCGGTACCTGAATTTTGCAACGTGATGACGGGAGATATTTTGCCGTCACATGATATGAGCGCCGGAGAGTTGATCCTCAACAAGGCTATATCATAAAAGAGGCTATCCACCGGAAAAGCCCCAATAGCATTGAGCAGGCTGGTTCGCCGGGGCGCAAAATCGAGCACCGTCTGCATCCGGTCTACCTGGCCCAGGGTAAAAATATTCATGCAGGCATCATCGGTATAGTCCATGTAATTTTGAAACATGTCTACCGAACCGCATGAAGAGCGGGGGTGTGTAGGACATCCTTTGTAGTCAGTATTTTGGTCGGGCGTGTCATCTACATGATCTCCA
>CAYUJK010000338.1:1969-4521 GCA_964444895.1 uncultured Roseivirgaceae bacterium | reverse complement strand
TATTTCATCCTGGGTATTTCCTACCCGCACGAAATAGCCTGATGCAGAAAGATGGTTGGGCTGGTCGGCGACTAGGTAAATGTCCGTGTAGTTGGTGGAGGAAGGATTAAAAGCAAGGTATACTTCAAATTCCCACACCGCATTTTCTATGGCTTCGCTGTGGGTGTAGATAAATTTTTCTCCCGTCACAGCTTCGGCGTTTAGCTGTAGCCGTTGGTCGTCGTTCACTATGAAATCGGTCGTGTCGCCCAGCCAAGTTGGGTTGTGGTGAATTTCGCCGTCGGAAAAATCATCAGAAAATTGGGCATAAGAGACCCCAAAAATAGACAGGCCAAGGCCCATCAAGGCTAATCTCATGTAAAGCATCGGTCGGTTGTTTTTTAAAAAAGTAAATCAATTATAAGAACAAAATTGTAAATTTGACAGAACAGACGAAAAATACCATGAGGGCAAGCGAGGTAATTACGATTGATCCGGTATTTTAGGAGGTATTCCGGTTTTCAAAGGAACGAGGATGCCTATTAAGAACTTGTTTGATTGGCTGGAAAAAGGGCGATCCATAGAAGATTTTTTAGATGATTTTGACTATATACCCAGAGACCATTGCCTAGCGGTTTTGCACCTTTCTGAGAAACTTATCTCGCAAGTTGACACTAATGAAAGTATTGACTTCCGGTTAAATTAAAATACCGGATCTGACAGTCATTTAAACATTGTTGATATTCAAACTCTTCCAAGGCACATTTTTTATTGAATTTGAATAATACAGCTAAGGCATTTTCATTGATTGCAGTCGGTTAAAACCAGACTGCAATGGATAAGTTTCTTGGCAGAAAATAGCTTTTGGAGTTTCAATGAGCCAGCTATCCATTGCAGTTCAGCTTTAGCTAACTGTATTAATGTGATAAAAACTAATGACTACGATGATGTGATGGAAATATTGGGAGAAGTTAAATTTCATCTTAATGAAATCGCTAATCAGGTAAAATTAAAAAGACATTAATGGGGAATTATATAAAGCTTTCGCATTGATCCCCTTCGCATACTTTTTTCCTAAACCCTAAGGTAAGTTTGCTCCACCAATTCCTATTGAAAGCCAACATTTTGTATTAATTTTGCCCCCCGATATTCAAACACAATTATTTTATCTAAAAATTAAAAAATCATGAAACTGGCGATTGTTGGCGCTACCGGGCTGGTAGGCGGCGAAATGTTGAAAGTCGTCGAAGAGCGAAATTTCGAATTTGACGAATTGTTCCTTGTGGCATCTCCCAAATCTGTGGGCAACAAGATGACATTCAAGGGCAAGGAATACACTGTGATAGGTATGGAAGAAGCCGTAGCAAAAAAGCCGGACATCGCTATCTTTTCTGCCGGGGGCGGCACTTCCCTGGAGTGGGCGCCGAAATTTGCAGATGCAGGCACCATCGTCATTGACAACTCCTCGGCCTGGAGAATGGATCCTACCAAAAAGCTCATTGTGCCGGAGATCAACGCCCACGAGCTACGCATTGACCACAGGATAATAGCCAATCCTAACTGCTCTACTATCCAGATGGTAGTGGCACTGGCGCCGCTGCACAAGAAATACAAAATCAAGCGTATTGTCGTGTCCACTTACCAGTCGGTGACGGGTACAGGCAAGGCTGCCGTAGACCAACTGATGAACGAGCGCAAGGGAATCGATGGCCCGAAAGTGTATCCTTACCAGATCGATATGAACGTGCTGCCGCACATAGATGTGTTCCAGGAAAACGGATATACCAAAGAGGAGATGAAGATGGTGAACGAAACCAAGAAAATTTTCTCTGACGATACCATCAAAGTTACTGCCACTACAGTAAGGATTCCCGCTATAGGGGGGCATTCCGAGTCGGTGAATGTAGAATTCGAGAAAGACTTTGACCTGGACGAAGTGCGCGAATTGCTGCGCCATGCAGAGGGTGTGGTGCTACAGGATGACGTAGCTAATAAGGTATACCCCATGCCCATACATGCACACGGCAAAGATGAAGTATTTGTAGGGAGGCTCCGCAGAGACGAGTCGCAGCCAAACACATTAAATATGTGGGTGGTGGCTGATAACCTCAGAAAGGGCGCCGCTACGAATGCCGTGCAGATTGCCGAATACCTGGTGAAACACCACCTGGTGCCCGTGCTGCGCGAAGAGATAGAGAAATAGGCTATTGAAGGCTTTTTAATATGTGCAAAGGTCTGCGGAAACGCAGGCCTTATTTTTTTGTGGCGAGCCTCAATCGTCAATGGCTGTATGAAGGGATGCGCTAGTATTTTCCGTTTACCTGTTTTTGGAATAGCTCGTAATTTTCGCCGTCAAAGCAGACAAAGAAAACCTCCATCTCGCTGTAATTTTTGAGAAACTCCTTCACTGCTTTGATCGCTATTTCAGCAGCTCTGCCTTTTGGATACCCGTAAACACCTGTGCTGATATTAGGGAAAGCGATGCTTTTAAAGTTATATTTCTTTGCCAGTTCCAGGCTGCTTTTGTATGCTGAGAAAAGAAGTTCATCTTCATTTTGTTTGCCGCCATGCCA
>CAYUJK010000338.1:0-1869 GCA_964444895.1 uncultured Roseivirgaceae bacterium | reverse complement strand
GTTAAGTAGCCCATGCCGGAGGGCGAATCATACACACAGCCTGTATCGATAGATAGGCTGTTCCAGTCTTTTTTTACCATATTGGTCAACTGTGTTAGCTCCACCGGCACATGCCCATGAACGATTTTTTTTCCTTCAGTTTTGACCATGTCCACAGTCATATCCCTGGTTTCAAGCATGGCATCAAAGTCTTCATAGATCTCGCGGGCATTGAAGTTGAAGCCGGCATGAACGAGGATAAAATCATCCAGATCTGCGAAGAAAGATGTGGTGGCCAGGAAGAAATAGTACGACATGGGCACGTCAGCAAGCTTTTCGCTCCCGAAGCTCTTCAGCGTGGCATCACCCCCGTGCTCCAGCCATCTTTTTGCCGTACTGTCGTCTTTCCATACGTCCATCATCATTTGGTCGTGATTGCCGCGGAGGCATTCTACGAGGAAATCCTGCTGCTTCAACTCCAGGATGTAGTCGATTACGCCCTTGGAGTCCGGGCCCTTGTTTACATAGTCGCCCAAGAGGTAAAGGCTGTCTTCTTTTTCCGGGCGTACATATTCTTCTACCAGGCTCCTTAAGGTCTTGGCGCAGCCGTGTATATCGCCGATAACAATGCTTCTTTTCAAATCTTATTGTATGATGTCAAAATCCCTTTGATCAAAGACGAGCTAAAGCCCTGGTGTTCCATTTCGTTCAACCCGGCTATGGTGCAGCCTTGTGGCGTGGTTACTTTGTCTATTTCGCGCTCGGGGTGCTGGCCTCCTTCTATCAATAGTCCTGCTGCGCCCTTCACAGTTTGAGCGGCGATAGCCTGGGCCGTTTTGGCGTCAAATCCTATCTCAATACCTCCTTGCGATGCCGCGCGAATAAACCTCAAAGCGTAGGCAATACCGCATGCGGCCAACACGGTGGCAGCATTCATCAGGTCTTCACTGATCACGATGCTCTTGCCCAGTTGGTCAAATAGTTTAACCACTTCATCGGTGTGAGAGCCGTTGCCGTTGTTGGTGGCGATGCACGTCATCGACTCGCGAATAGATATTGCCGTATTGGGCATAGCCCTGAACACGGCTACCTGTTCGCCTACTACGGTCTGCATGTGGTTAATGGAAATCCCCGTAGCCACGGAGATGAGGATATGGCGGGCGGTGAGTTCCGGCTTTATTTCGTTGAGGATTTTGTCTACATTGTAAGGCTTTACGGCTACGATTACGACATCAGCATTTTTTACAGCCAGCAGGTTATCAGAGTGGACATTCAGGCCGGCTTCTGCCAGGTGCTTCAGCATTTCTATTTTTCTGCGGGTAACCGTAATATTTTTCGACGGGTAGAGGGACGATTTGTGTAGCCCTTCGGCTATCGACGCCCCGAGGTTTCCCCCGCCTATGATCGCAATTTTTTTATCACTCATGACTTCTATTTTCAAATGAGTCGTAAAAATACATTTATAAATCTTTTGGTCATAAAAATTGCGTGCAGACTAAAAAAAACTATTTTTTTATGTTTAAATAGCACGTTCAAGCGTTTACTGGCATAAAATAACCGGATTAAGTTGAAGAAGACCTATCGATTTTTGCTTATATTTTTTACTCTTCTCTGCTACCTAAGTGTGTTTGTTTCCCCGGAACATTTCTGGCCCGCGGGTTTTTTCGCCCTGTGCATTCCGCTTATTTTAGCCTATCACCTTGTCATCACACTCACGAAGCTACGCAAGCCCGGAGTATCTTTGGTGCTGCACCTTTTCCTTTTGCTGGTGGGATTTCCTTTTTTGACAATGACGCTGCAAATAAGCACTGCCGGAGATGCCAAAGATACCTTTTCCGTATTGAGCTATAACGTGAGGGTGTTTAACAACTACGCGCATCTCAACGACAA
>CAYUJK010000337.1:3172-4542 GCA_964444895.1 uncultured Roseivirgaceae bacterium | reverse complement strand
CATCTGTAGTGGCTGTAATGAGAGGTTTCTCGCTGTACACCAGCACACCTGAAACGGGCTCCCCGCTACCCTCCTCTTTCACATAGCCGGCAAGGGTGGCGCTACTTCCTGACACCAGCTTTTGCCGGTCTCCTATTTCAAAAACCCTGTCGCTGAGATTAGCACTACCGTTATCGCGGTATTCCCTGACAAACACAAGGCCCTTTTCTACATTTGTTTCAATTTCCGAAGGTTTATGTTCCAGCAATTCGGCAATCTTTGGATTCGCTATTATCTTCAAATCATTCGTGATAAAAACCTGGTTTTCCGCGAGGTAATAATTCAGCTTGGTCCCGCTTAACAGTGTATCCAATACCAGGTCCAGCGGTTTTTCCGAAAGCGAAAATGAATAGCGAAGCGAATCAACCCATTCACTTTTATAAAAAACCTGCAAACCTGTTTGCGCCTCCAGGGTGTCAGTCACCTGCGAAAAAGTAGCTGAATCGGCAGAAATGGTGATCAATGGCACATCCTGGGCTCCGGCATACCCCAGGGTGAGGAGGAAAGGAAGTATTAGTAATTTCTTCATTTTTTAGATAGGCTGTCGCAATACCTGATAAGACGTGCCAGCTTTTCTTCATTCGCCGGGTTATCCAACTTTCGCAGCGACAATCGTCGTTTGTATTGACGAATCTCTTTTTTATGTTCAGGAAATAATTTAATCAGTGTAGAAAGGCGCTTAAGCCTGTGGTAGTGCCCTTCTTTCTTAAGAAAGTAGTGGTGGTCTTGAGTGTAGCGGAGACTACCCTCGTGGACTTGAATCCTCTTAAAAACCTTGTCCAGCAAGAGTAGTGAATCACCTCGGTAGGAGACTTTGAAGAATCCCTTTTCGTGCCAGCCAACGGGCTCATCGATGTATTCAAAACGCGCACTTCCTATCTCAAAACAGGAGACCAACTCTTTGCGCAGTTTTATGGGGAAAGTGGCAAAGGAAGGCCCCAGGTTATTCTTGACAATCAAAACGTCTTCCTCGATATTGTAAAGCGCAGGGATATTTTCAAACGTTTGGTGGCAGTAGGAAATGCGTATATCCCTCCATGTTTCCGCTTCGAAATAGGCATGGGAAGTGCGAGACTTTCGCGACTGCAATTCCAGCTCCCCATGCTGAAGAACGGTATTTTGCAAGCCTACCTGTTGGTCATACCACTCTTCGGCATTGTCCATAGAAAAAAGGCTGTCGAGGGCATATTGGGCGGAGGCACAATGGCAAATAAGTGACAATGCCAATGACACTACGATCTTAATAAATGTCATTTTACCACTGCCACTTTTTTGGTTTCTACGTCATTCTCTGCATATACTTTCAGAATATAAATTCCTGTCTTCAGTCC
>CAYUJK010000337.1:0-3072 GCA_964444895.1 uncultured Roseivirgaceae bacterium | reverse complement strand
GATAGCTGGCAAAAGAAATGTCTTTGCTCAGGCTAAACACCAGCACACTGTCGGCGCCCTCTTTCACAGCGATATCCTGAATGGACACCTGGTTGGCAAACACCCTAAAGTCATACTTATCGATAGTAGCAGGGTCAATGGCCGCATCGAATGCCAGCTCCAACTCGTCGAGCTGCGACAGCCTGGCTGTTACAAGTTCGGGTCCTTTTATAACAGCTTCATTTTCATATAACTGAAAAACCGAATCGCTGAAAGCGGTGTGCAGGGGCACGGTGAACTGCTTGATGGTATCGCCAAATTGGACATCCACGAGATAGTCGCCGTAGTACGCATCGAACGAAAGCGGTTCCGCAGCAATGGCTTCCTCAAAGTTTGTCGCCCACAGCTTTTTAGTAAGGTAAAGCAGCGTATCAGCTGCCAATTTGGGCCTGTGATCAGAGTGAAACAAGCCGGCGTTGTCGCGCCATGTGGTGTTGTCGCTCAGGTTCCAGTAGATGATTCCTGTGATGGAGGGATGCGAAAAGGCGATGGTCATCACTTTGATGAAATCATCGGCCTGCTGTGCCTCGCTAAGGTTCCCGCCAAAGTCAAATTCTGTGAGCCTGATGGGCAGCCCAATTTCAGCCAGCTTGTTGATTTGGGTGACAAACTCGGTAATATTGGGCCTGCAGCAATCCCAGAAATGCGCTTGCATGCCGATGCCCGTTACAGGACTGCCTCTGTCGATAATATCTTCGATGAGTGCTTTGTATTCGTCGGCATCGCCCCAACCGTATTCTACATTATATTCATTTATGTATAACTCAGCATCGGGGTCTTCGTCCCGGGCCCATTCAAAGCACTTCCAGTTGAGTGAATCGCCATATAACTCTTGCGTATAAGTAGCGTGCAAGGGTTCGTTGATCACATCATACTCCTTGATCACACCCTTATAGCGACTTACCTCCCTCCTGACTCTTTCCTCACATTTCTCAAAGACTAATTCGGCTGTTCCAAGCCCTGTTACCCATTGAGGCATGGCATGATTATCTCCTTCTGCACCACCCCATAGCAGCGTATGAGCCCGAAGTTCCCACCCTACTTTCTGCGCCCAGTTCAGCGCATATTCGAAGTTAGTGTAGTTGGGTTCCGTGTTTTGGGGCTGGATGCCACTCCACTTGAACGAATTGCCCACAGCTCCATAGTTAAAATACTTGTACATGGCGGCCTGCATCCACTGCGTTTCGGTGGGTATTTCGGTTTGTTCTTCGCCCCGGTAAAAATCGAACGCCACGCCAAACGGGTATTCGTGTTTCACCATGCGCACCTTCACATTTCCGGAAAACGGCACGCCGTCTTTGTCAAAAATCTCCAAACCAAAGGGTCCCTTCCTCAGTGTATCAATGCGTTCCTGGGCGTCGTCGTACCACTCTTGAATGGTTTGGGCATCACTTTGCGTAGAGAAAAAAATAAAAAATGCTGACAGTACTACTGCGGTGAGAAAGGGTTTATGACAGTATCGGTTATTCATCCTGAGTATATTAGTAGTTCACTTTTGTGCATAAAAAAAGCAGGGCTTTGATCGCTCAAAACCCCGCCCTTATTTGCTCAATTACTTTCCTTCCAGGGCATCGGCAAATGCCGAGTAGGCCCGCTTTCTGTCGTAGCCTTCCGTCCACAACCCAATGGGCTCACCTGCTCTCCAGGAAGAACCTTCGGGGCTGTCCTTCGGACTCCACACTGTGATACCATAGCGCTGGCTGGCCGGTACGATAGCCATGTACTGGTCTACTACGTACTTGTACATTTCCGCCTGAGCCACGTAATGCTCGTCAGTGGCCTCGCTTGTGGTTACGCCTACCCCTATATCCAACTCAGAGATTTTAATAAGCTTGCCAGTAGCCGCAAGCAGTTCGAACATCTCCTTTATGTTATCCTTGTCGGAGTCAATGCTAAGGTGCATTTGCGTGCCAATGCCGTCTACCGTTACCCCCTGGCTTTCTATGTACTCCACATACTGGATGATGCCTTTGCACTTATCCAGGTTGTACTCCAGGTTATAGTCGTTGATAAAGAGCAGGTCATCGGGATTCCCGTACTGCCGGGCAAATTCGATGGCTTTCACCGCATAGTCCTCGCCCATGTAGTCCTGCCAGTAGAATTCATCCTCTGCCAGTTCTTTCCCTACACCCGTTTTCAATTCGTATGGATTTCCGTCGTCCATGGGTTCGTTTACCACGTCCCAGGCCTTTACGTGCTCTTTCGACACTTCCATCATCCCGGCTATCCATCTTTCCAACTCACCGGTAATGATCTCTTTCTTTTCTTCATCGGTTTTTTCGACGATTTGCTCACCACCTCCGCTTTCGTTGTATTTTGTAAGCGTGATATTATCGAAATAGTAGGTGGTAGCAGTAGCTCCCAGGTTAAACGCGATCGCAGTAGTGCCGGAGGTATTGTCATTGATGGTGATTTCCCGGGTGTATGTGGTCCACTCCGTAGTAGCGGTCAACGCCCCAAAGAAATCCCAGTGTTTGTATTGATAGGGCACAACATGGGCCTGCGTCGGGAATGTTGCCTCTACATCAGCGCGAATGTCCATTGTAAGGGTATACCTTTCGCCCAGCTCTGTTTGCGGTGAAAATGTAATGAAAAACTGCGCATCCCAATCGTTGGGGCGAACCTCCGCATTCGTAATTTGAAGTGCCCTTCCCTCACCGTTGGCGCCTTCACCATCAGCCGTGAACGACATCACGGCGTTTGTATTCGACTCATAGTTTGAAGCATCGGCAGTCTCAAAATCAGCTCCTGAGATCAGGTCCCAGGTAGGGCCGGCGCCACTTTCGTTCAGCCTTGTCAGCTTCACATTGTCAAAGTAATAACTGGTAGCGGTAGCCCCCAGGTTAAAGGCTATCGCTGTAGTGCCCGAAGTATTGTCATTGATGGTGATCTCGGCGGTATAGGTGGTCCACTCTGTGGTTGCGCTTATTGCCCCAAAGAAATCCCAGTGCTTATACGAATAAGGCACAATATGAGCCTGAGTGGGGAATGAAGCATCTACATCGGCACGAACATCAAACGTGAGCGTGTACC
>CAYUJK010000336.1:0-4559 GCA_964444895.1 uncultured Roseivirgaceae bacterium | reverse complement strand
GTCCAGAAATTCCCATCCGCTCATTTCGGGCATATTGATATCCAGGAGCAGGAGAAAGGCTTTTCCGGCGGGGTCTTGTTCTTTGAAAAAATTCAAAGCGTCTTTTCCATCGGCAAAAGTGCGGGGTTCCGAGGCGAGTCCGCATTCCTCTACGAGCGACTTCTGCATGTACGTGATGATCTCATCATCGTCAATAATAATTACTTCAAGCTTCATTCTTTTAGGTTTAAGTTTGCACTTTCGGCCAGCCGTACAATCTTTCGAATGATCAGGTCCAGCTCCTTTGCAGATGTTTCCAGGTCTGACAGTAGTCTTTTTTCGGTAATCTCGTTGCCATACAATCGATTGATGATGCTGGTAAGGCCCATGATACGGGCCAGTGGCGCCCGCACCACGTGCGATTGCGTCCAGGCAATGTCGCGTAGCCGGGCGTTGTGCATCTCCAGGGTTTTCACATAGTTTTTCCTTTCCGTTACGTCTCGCTCTATGGCTATCCAGTGGGTGATGGTACCGCTCTTGTCGGCCACTGGTGCTACCGAAATGTTTACCCAAAAGGGCTTTCCATTCTTTTTATAGTTGATCACTTCAATTTCGCAGGGACGCAACCTCCTCAGGGCTATTCTGAGCTTGGCAAGCTCGCGCTGGCTGGTATCAGGTCCGATGAATATCCTGGGCGATTTGCCTAATATTTCTTCCTTTTTGTAGCCGGTCATGTTCGTGAGTGCGTCATTCACGAACATGATACGCGGGCCCGGCTCTTCCATGGGCTCGGCTTCGGTGATGATCACCGCATCAGAGGCATTGGTGATCACTGATTCCTGCAGGCGCAGCAGGTTTTCTTCTTGCTTTCGCTTGGTAATGTCCAGCACAATGCTCTCAAAGCGCAGCGGATTGTTTTGTGCATCCGTAACGAGTGTTCCTTTGCTATACAGTGTTTTTATTTGGCCGCTGGGGCATACTATCCTGTGCTCAAATTCTACTTCACCAGTTTGCCTACAGGCATTCTCATATTGTTTTTCAAAATGTCCCTGCTCCTCGGGTACCAGCATGTTCTTAAAAGTCTGGAATGCAGGTGCTGTCTCGTTTCTGTTTAGTTCAAGGATATGGTAAAATTCGTCTGACCAATACAGGGTATTGCTTTTGAGGTCATGCTCCCAGTATCCCAGACCAGCGATGGCCTCCGCATTTTCGAGTCGCTTATTAGCTTTTTCTATCTTTTCTTCTTTTTCCAGTTCAGAAGTGATGTCTATGCACAGTACCAGCTCCGCACGAAGGTTGTTGAAATCAATGAGTTTGCTGCTCAGTTCTACCCAGATCAATTCACCGCCTTTTTTTCTGTGGCGGAATACACCTTCCCTCCCTGGTTTTTTATTTTCTCTTACCAGGGCTACTTCTTTTTCCAGCAGCGGTACGTCTTCCGGCAGGTAGAGATCTTGCAGGCGCATCTTCAAAAACTCCTCATGAGAATAGCCATAGTGTTTCAGTGCTGCGTCGTTGACGTTCAGGAATTTGTAGGTGTCTACCTCGTATACCCACATGGGAAGTGGGCTCAATTGAAACAAGTCGCGGTATTTTTTTTCTGATGCCACCAGCCGGGCGTTTGCCCGTTTTCGCTCAATGTTGTAGGTGATGCTTTTATTGAGAAGCGAGGGATTCAATTCGTCTTTTAGGAGATAATCAGACGTACCCATAGAAATTGTTTTGATGCCGAATTCCACATCGGCGTATCCCGTGAGCACAATGAGGGGTGCGCCCTCTGCCAGTTCCAGTGCGGCCTGGATAAGCTCGGGGCCTTCGGCGTCCGGCAGGTTGAGGTCTAGCAATATCACGTCAAATTTCGTCCCGGTTTTGAAAAGTGCGCGTGTTTCAGCCAGGCTGCTGGTGTGGCTGATGTAAGGATTCACAAATTCTTCCGTCAGATAGTCTTCTATCAGAATGAAATCACCTTCGTTGTCTTCTATGACCAATATCCTGATTTCCTCTGCTGCTTTGATCGTGTTCACGGTACGTTTCTTTTAGGAGGTAGCTGCACTATCGAAATCCAGAAGTCCTGTATCCCAGCCACGACTTCCAGAAATTCATTTACGTCCACCGGCTTGGTAATATAGCAATTTACATGGTTTTGGTAAGATTTCATGATGTCGGTTTCAGAAGAGGAGGTGGTGAGCATCACCACGGGAATGGCTTTGAGTTTATCATCCGATTTTATATGTTGAAGTACTTCATGCCCATTCATCTTAGGAAGGTTAACGTCCAGCAAAATCAAATCCGGCTTTTTGGCGTGGCTATACGGGCCCTTTTGAGTGAGATACTGTATAGCTTCCCAGCCATCTTTTATTACCGTAATCTCATTAGCAATTTTTCCTTCTGCCAACGCCTCAGTAGTTAAAAGAATGTCGCCTTCATTGTCTTCTACCAGGAGGATGTGTACTTCTGTCATTTTAGTTCGTAAAAAAAGAAGTGTTAAAATGCATTTTTTATATTTCTAAATTTGAATTTTTTTAACTGCATTTGCAAACGAAATTGAAGACAGCTCACCCAGAGGTGGTTGCCGAAAGGGAACTTACCGTTACTAACAGATTTCAGGGGCTCTGTCGATCTAATAACGCAAATTGCCAGGTGCCCTCTTTGATTTTGAATAGAAGATGGTATCTCCGGCGGTAATTGTGTAGTCTTATTTTGGAAGTGTGAAAATAAACCTGCTGCCGATACCCGGCTCAGATTCCACCCAAATTTCTCCGTCGTGGTTTTCTATAATTTTCTTGCAGATGGCCAGACCTATGCCCGTCCCGGAGTATTCTTCTTTACTGTGCAGGCGCTGAAAGATGACGAAAATTTTCTCAAAGAACTGTTTTTCTATGCCTATGCCGTTATCAGACACGATAAATTTCCAATATCCGGACAGCTCTTTGGCTTCTATTTTTATGATGGGCTTTCGTTGTGGGTGGCGGTACTTGAGGGCATTGCTGAGCAGGTTTTGCATGAGCTGCTGAATAGGAATACGGGCCGCAAGGACTGTGGGTAGCTTTTTCCATTTTATCGTAGCTTCTTTCCGCCTGATGTTCAACGCACTGAATTTGACCAGCTCTTCCATCAACTCTTCCATGTTCACTTCCTCTTTTTCGTATTCGTTTCTACCGGCGCGGGAATATTCCAGAAGGTCCAGGATGATCTTGCGCATCCGCACGGCGCCATCTACTGCAAACCGAATATACAAGTGGGCCCGCTCGTCGAGCTTATCTTCGTATTTTTTTTGCAGCCGTAGCATAAATCCATTAATCATTCTCAGCGGTTCCTGCAGATCGTGAGAGGCTACGTATGCAAATTGCTCCAATTCCCTGTTGGAAATGGTAAGCTCTTCCGCGCGCTTCTTCAACTCTTCGTTCATTATTTTAATTTGCCGGTCGGCTTCTTTTCTAACGGTGATGTCCTTGAAGTAGACCGAAATACCCTTGGGAGAGGGGTACACCGAAATATCGAACCAGGTGTTCAAGGCAGGATAGAAGTATTCAAATGCATCGGGCTGGTTTTTCGCGAGCGCGTTGTAATATTTATTGTAGAGTTCGGTGTCTTTGGCCTGGGGAAAAGCTTCCCAGATGTTCTTGCCGATCACTTCGGCGGCAGACTTGTGCAGTAGTCGCTCAGCTTCCCTGTTGAAATAAGTGAAGTTCCATTCGCTGTTCACCGAATAGAAGGCGTCGCTTATGCTTTGGAGGATTGTCTCCCGCTCTTCGAAGGCTTCTTCGATGGCTCGTTCGGCATAGTATTTTTCCAGGATAATCTGTAGCAGGTTGGTGGCTCGTTCGATGACATTCTCCTCCCGGAAAGAGGGCTTCTTCACTTCTTTGTAATAAATGGCAAAAGTGGCCATTACTCTTCCCGAGGCATCGATGATGGGGTGCGACCAGCAGGCGCGCAGGCCAGCGCGGAGGGCAGGTTCCCGGTAGTTTTTCCACCGGTTATCATGCTCAATGTCCGATACCATTACGCGTTCTTTGAGGTAGGCGGCGGTTCCGCACGATCCGGCATTTGGACCGGCGGCTTGTCCGTCAATGCTGGCTATAAAGCTTTGCGGCAGGCGGTCTGCGTACCAGTTGTACATTCGCCCATCTTCTCCCATACGGACGATAGAGCATATCATATCGGGGTGCAGACTTTCGATGCCCAAAATGTAGTGGCCAAAGATGTCTTCCAGGCTGCTTTCCTTGCGATTGCTGAGCTTTAGTACCTCTTTTTCCAGCATTTCCAGGTCGCCTGAGTATTTGGCACGCGATACATCGCGTTCGATCCCGATAAAGTGAGTACATTTTCCTGAGTCATCGAACACAGGGTCAATGGTAAGATCAAGCCAGTATTTTTCTCCGCCTTTGGTGTAGTTCAGGATCACTTCGTTTACCGATTCGAAATTTTTAATGGCGGCTCTCATTCGTTTCACCGTATCGGGGTCGGTATCGGGCCCCTGCAGCAGCTGGCCGGGGTTTTTTCCCAGGCTTTCTTCCAGCGAGTAGCCTGTGAGCTTTTCATACGCCTGGTTCACCCAGGTTATTTTTCTGTCTGCG
>CAYUJK010000335.1:0-4562 GCA_964444895.1 uncultured Roseivirgaceae bacterium | reverse complement strand
TCATATTCTTGATCTCCTCATTGTCGTATATCTTGTGTTCCTGGGCTTTTTCTACGTTCAGGATTTTACCTCTCAACGGCAGTATTGCCTGAAAATTTCTGTCCCTGCCTTGCTTGGCCGATCCTCCTGCAGAGTCACCCTCTACCAGGTAGAGTTCGCACACGGCGGGGTCGGTATTTGAGCAGTCGGCCAGCTTGCCGGGGAGTCCTGTGCCTGAAAGTACATTTTTCCGCTGTACCATCTCGCGCGCTTTTCGCGCGGCGTGTCGGGCCTGGGCAGCTAATATGACTTTCTGCACAATCGTTTTTGCCTCTTTGGGGTGCTCCTCCAGGTAGTACTGCAGGGTCTCGCCTACGGAGGTGTCCACAGCACCCATCGCCTCGTTGTTTCCGAGCTTGGTTTTGGTTTGTCCTTCGAATTGCGGCTCGGCCACTTTCACCGAAATCACCGCAGTAAGACCCTCCCTGAAGTCGTCACCGCTGATCTCAACCTTTACCTTGTCCAGCAGACCTGATTTGTCAGCGTACGATTTGAGTGTCCGGGTTAGTGCCCGGCGAAACCCGGCTACGTGCGTACCACCTTCTATCGTGTTGATATTGTTCACGTAGCTCACTACATTCTCCGTATAAGAGGTGTTGTACGTCATAGCTACCTGTACGGGGATGTCCCCTTTGTCGATATCAATATATATGGGGTCAGCGATCAACTTTTCCCTTCCGGAATCGAGGTAGTTCACAAATTCGGCAAGACCTCCTTCACTAAAAAAGTCTTCCTCCTTGTAGTTGTCGTCTTCGTCTTTTTCCCTGTAGTCGATAAGTTTGATTCTTATTCCGGCATTCAGAAAGGCCAATTCCCGGAGTCGGGTAGCCACAGTGGGATAGTTATATTCCGATACGATAAATATGGTGCTGTCCGGTTTGAAGTGGATGATCGTGCCGGTACGGTCGGTTTCGCCTGCTTCCCTCACGGGGTATTTGGGAACGCCGCGTTCGTACTCTTGCTCGAAAATTTTTCCGTTTCGGTGAACAGTCGCCTTTAGCGATATGGAGAGGGCATTGACGCAAGAAACCCCTACGCCGTGAAGACCTCCGGAGACCTTATAGGTGTCTTTATCGAATTTACCGCCGGCATGGAGCACCGTCATTACCACCTCCAGTGCCGATTTTTTTTCTTTCGGGTGAATGTCAGTGGGAATACCCCTTCCGTCGTCCTCTACCGAAACAGAATTATCTTCGTGAATTTTTACTGTAATGTTACTGCAATAGCCGGCCAAAGCTTCGTCGATGGAGTTGTCAACTACCTCCCAAACGAGATGGTGAAACCCTTTTACGCCCACATCGCCAATGTACATCGCGGGCCTTTTTCTTACTGCTTCCAGTCCTTCAAGCACTTGAATATTACCGGCTGAATATTCTCCTTTTTTTTGCTCTGGTTTATCGCTCATATCTCAAAAAAATATTCGCAAAAATAGCATTTTATACCAGATATACACCTATAAAAAGATAAAACCTCGGGAGAAAAAGGGCGAGGGCGAAATAGGCAGTTTCAGGGGGTGTTTTTGTTGTTTTTAGTCCAAAGGAAGAGCAGGCAATAGCCACCGGAAAATGCTGATCCGGCAGCACGTCCGGCCCTAATATTGACCGGTATTTAACAGGACCAGGGTGCAGGCGTATTCGGTGGTAATACCTTCTTTCCCGGCCATGGTTTTCAGCTCCGCATTTTCGGTGCCGGGGTTGAAAATGATACGCCTCGGACGCAGGCTTATGAAGTACGAGTACCACTCTTCCTGATGAACGGGGCTGATGTACAGCGTGAGGGTATCTACCCGCTCTATATCAGGTTTTTGGCGGATGTCCATGATTTCCCGACCCAGAATATTGCCTTTCTTTATTCCTACGGGTACAAACTCGTGGCCCTTGCTGTGGAGCAGATGGCAGGCGCTGTAGGAGTACCTTGCCGGGTTTGGGCTTGCGCCTATCACTACTGTTTTCTTTCCCATCGTCAATTATTTAGGTCCCGAATATGCGCATTCGGTGAAAATTTCTCAACCTGAAAATCAATTAATCGTATTCGATATTTGTTTTGTATCCTCAACGACTTATCTATGGTAGACGCTTTACTGGAAGAAAGTATTAAGCCGGATCACAAACGGGTGCACGTCTTCGGCTCCCACATTTGCGATGGAAATGCGGCCTATCGCCTTATCTCACAGCTGTTGGCCTGCCAGGGTGTTCTTCATGCCAATGTAGATATGCACGACTGTGACAAGGTAGTAAGGGTGGTATCCGCTGGACTGGATGACACCCTGCTCAAAAGAAAAATATGGGAGTTGGGCGTGGAGGTATATGAACTCCCCGACTGATCTTCGTTTGTGAGCATCGCAGCCTATCACCTGGTAGCCGGCGCCATTGATGGCGCGATCTCGGCGCGGCTTTTGCGCTTTACCTGCTGGTCAATCACGTACATCATTAGCAGTGTTATTGCCATGGCCATTACTACTACATACCCAAGCACGTCGTAATTCCTGAGTACGCCATCTGCGTTTTGAACTACGATCATACCCGCTGCCGCAGAGGCTATGCCCCCCGATATCTGCTGAACGGATGATTGAATACTCATGAACGCTCCCCTGTCAGCAGCGTCTGGTACGGCCGTCATAAGTGCTGAGGCGGAAATGATACGGGCCGTTACCCCGGCGAACATGATGATATTGAAAATGATGACCAACCACAACGGCGTTAAGCCCAGGTTGCAGTACCAGGCTACTATGAGCATCGTGAGCACGGTACCGTAGAAAAACACCTTGTATTTTCCTGCCTGGTCGCTGAGCTTCCCTATGATGGGCCCTGCTATCATAGAGCAAATGCCTGTGGCCATGTAAATGAGCGGCAGCTTGTCCAGCGAGATGCCGAGGTTGTACACGGTGAATGCGCTGGCAAATGGCATCAGCATAAATCCTCCCGTAGCCAGCAGTACAATGGCGCCAAACCCTTTCAGGTAGTAGGGGTTCGAGAGTGTGGCTGCCAGGTGGCGTAGCGGATTTTTCTTTTCCTGTATTTTTAAATGGCCATCAATGGGCTTCATGTAGAATACGATTGCGGCGCCCACTACCAGGCTTAGCGCTACGATCATCAGGAAAGGCGAGTGCCATCCCCACAGATTGGCAAGATAAAGACCTATGGGAATACCCATCACCTGGCTGGCAGCGAAGGCCATTTGCACGAAGCCCATTACGCGCCCGCGCATGTGCAGTGCAAAAATATCTGTGATGATGGCAAATGAAATGGAGCTCATCACTCCGCCGAAAAGACCGGTGACAATGCGAGCGATAAGCAGCGTATGGTAGTCTGGCGCTATGCCGCAGAATAGGGTGCCTATGATAAAGCCAGAGTAGAAGAAAAGGAGCAGTTTTTTGCGGTCAAACTTATCGGCAAAGCCTGCCGCCAGCAGCCCGGAAACTCCAGCGCTGAAGGCATAAGCTGATACCACCCATCCAAACTGCTGCGGCACAATGTCCAGCTCCATCATCAGCTGGGCGCCTAGCGGCGACAACACCATGAAATCGAGCACAATGGTAAACTGCAAGAGCGTCAATATGGCGACGACAAATATCTGGTAGCCTGAGAATCGGCCTTTGGCAGGCTCGTGTTGGGTCATGTGATTTCTGAATTTTAGAGATTAGTGATCGTCATTTCTTTGGTTGATTGTAACGGAGCCGTTGGCTTAGGTTATTGCTACCCCTGATTTCTGATGGTGCACCAGCGCACCGGAAAACCACAGCAGCTCGTCCAGGAACTTTTGAACCGAACGCTGCGTTCGCTCGTTGACGAGTTCGCCTGACTCATCAAATGCTCTTGGAACTTCCGGCACCAGCAGCTTTAGCGGCAGGGGATATGCTCCTAAACTGAGAATCACGTGCTGAAGTTGCACAGAAGCATTGATGCCGCCCATTCTTCCCGAGGATGCTGCTGCCACGGCAATGGGCTTTCGGGCGAATTCGGCCCAGTAGTAGTCGAGCGCATTTTTCAAAACGCCTGAGAAGCTGCCGTGATACTCTGGCGTAACCAGGATGAGGGCATCCGCTTTTCCCAGGCGTTGCCCTATGTCGCGGATGACCGCAGAGTGGTCGTCGCTTTCGGGATCACCATAGACCGGCAGGCGGGTTTCGGCCAGGTCAATAAGGTCTGTTTCAATGTTTTTTGCGGTGAGTTGTCGTTGCAGGTGTTCGGCTACCCGGTGAGATTGCCTTTCCTGCCTTACGCTTCCTGATAAGATGGTAATTTTCATCGTTTTAGAATTAAATTGTGGGAAATAAATTTTCAATCTTACGTGATTTTTTACTTGCGAAATGGGTAACTTTACGGAATAAACCAAATAATTGTTTTGTTTATTATGAAAAATGATTGTTCGGAAAAAAAGACGGTTGAAATATTGAAGACTCAAGGCCCACAGACGCTGGCGGACATTGCCAGTCAATTGGGTATTTCAACCGAAGGCGCCCGTTTTCAGCTTCACAAGCTTGAAGCTGAGGGGCAGGTAAGCGCCTCTACCGAGGTCAAGGG
>CAYUJK010000334.1:0-4594 GCA_964444895.1 uncultured Roseivirgaceae bacterium | reverse complement strand
ATAGCGGCCGTCCAGGCGGCCGGCCCGGAGCCGACGATCGCGACTTTCTCAGGCATGGGGCTCCTCTAAATTCATGTTGAAATTCGTGCTGCCTCCAGACTACGACTGGTAAGGATTGTAGATGTCCTGGTCTTTTTTGTAGAGCTTCTGGCGGATGTATATGTTTTCGTGCGGCGGACTGTCTACACCATTTTTTGAAATCAGTTGAAAGGTGTAGTTGTCCGTACATTGGATGGTCTGCTCATGAAAAACCGTTGCAATGAAGGTCTGGCTTTCCATGTCCAGGTGCAACGTTTCCCTCCACTGCTCGGTGCCATTCTGGAGCACGGCAAGCTCTACTTCCTGTTGCCACAGGGTTTGGGTGTTTTTGTCTCCCAGGTCATAAAAAAGCTGGAAACCTAAATAGAAATCACCGTCTTCGCAATCCGCAAAAACAGCATTTACGGCGCCGACATTGATTTCGGACAGCCGGTAGTTGGTTTCCACGGGGAGTTTTACTCCTACACGACCTTCCGAATTAACCCGGACAGGCTGCGGCGCAGTGGCAAGCTGGGCGTACGCATTGGCAGCTAAAAAAAATATTACTAACAGTAGCGCGGGGCGTAAAAAGTGTATCATATTTCTGAATAGTAAATGTTGAATCTCTATAATATTTTTTTATGATTCTGCGCCTATCGGCGATATCTGCGGGCAATCTTTTCTCCCGCTGATCACACTGATTTTCGCTGATAGTTGTTTCCTAATTCAATTATTCCTTTCAATAATTTCTCTCTGCGATCATCTGCGACATCTGCGGGAACCATTCTTTCTCCCGCTGATCACGCGGATTCTCGCTGATTTTCATTCTTACATCAATTGTTCTTTTTAACTTCTTTTTTCTGCGTTCATCTGCGACATCTGCGGGAACCTATTTTATCTCCCGCTGATCACGCGGATTCTCGCTGACTTTTATTTACTCTTAACTCTACTTTTTATGAAGCCTTCTGCGATCATCTGCGACATCCCGACATACGGGACAGGTCCTGCGGAAACCTTTTCAATTCAATTTTTCCAGGTAGTATCCCTTATAAGCCTCCGTCAACTGTACATTGTCCTTTTCCTTTCC
This sequence comes from uncultured Roseivirgaceae bacterium, assembly GCA_964444895.1. Classification (GTDB taxonomy): domain Bacteria; phylum Bacteroidota; class Bacteroidia; order Cytophagales; family Cyclobacteriaceae; genus CAJXNP01. The sequence goes on along the minus strand of CAYUJK010000334.1, from coordinate 3,489 downwards.
GATCCTCACGTATTTATTTATATCAAAGTACCTGCTATCTGCATCGCTCAGAGGTTTTGAATGAAAGCGCAATTCCACTCTATTTCCCACATTCGATTCATTCATTTCGCCTTCTGCATAATCATATTCTATCTTGTGAATCTGTCTTTCTTTCTTATTGATGGTAATAAAAATCTCGCCAACCATACTGCTAATCTGGCTTACCCGGTACTTTACCTGACTATCATTTTCACTAATCAACCGGGGATTCGTGTAGTAACTGAGTATGCTGTCTAACGACATGATCTCCGGCGGACCAACAGGAGCATTGGCGCCAACTTCAAAGAGACTAATGGTCTTAAAACCGTGATTGGCAGTTATTTGGTAGCGCGCATCATAGACGACTTCAATTTCTTCCATCCGGTAATAAAACATCTTCCCTTTCCTCTTCAGGGCTATCGAGGTGTTATAAAAAAGGCTTTCGTCAGCTTTATTGAAGGCCCTAACATCTACCTTAACTTCTACATGGTCCGAATTTTTGGTTTGCTCATTTACGCGGCGAATCCATTCCTCAAACGATTGGGCTTGTAAATTGATGCAGGTCAAGATTAGAATAGCAACAATTAGAAAATGTTTTCTCAACATGATAAGCATTAACAGTATTTTATGTAGTCTTATGTAGCTCATTTCATTACTCTTTACTCTGCGGGAACATTTATCTCCCGCGGACTACGCTGATTTTCGCTGATGTTTCTTTACTCTAACTTTTTTCTCTCAAATACTTCTGCGTCCATCTGCGATATCTGCGGGAAATATTTTTTGTCCCGCTGATCACGCGGATTTACGCTGATGTTTCTTTACTCTAACTTTTTTCTCTCGAATACTTCTGCGTCCATCTGCGATATCTGCGGGAAATATTTTTTGTCCCGCTGATCACGCGGATTTTCGCTGATTTGTTTTTGCTCTTAGCTTCACTTTTAATAAGTACTTCTGCGTTTATCTGCTACCGATAGCTTTCGGGGCTGCAGGAAACATTTACAATTCATTTACTTTTCTAAAAATCGATTTATCTATATGTTCACAATTAAAGTTTACCAATATGCCTAGTTTATTATTAGATAATTTCAAATAGGTTATCACTTGCTTGTGATGAACTTCTATCAAAGACTCAACTGATTTTATTTCTATTACCACTTTATCCTCAACCAGAATATCTATCTTATACCCTACATCCATCATAACATCTTCATAAACCAGCGGTAAGGCTACTTACACACTTACCTTTAATCCTTCTTTCCGTAACTCATACGCCAAGACTGCTTCATAAGCCGATTCCAATAACCCAGGCCCTAAGGCATTATAGACTTTGAATATGGCGCCTCTTATTATGTACGAAATATCATTTTCAGTCATATTGCTTTTTCTTGGTTCCCGCAGATGCCACAGATTGACGCTGATCTTATTTCTGCGTTCATCTGAGATATCTGCGGGACACTTTTTTTTCTCCTGCTGACCTGCCTGCGGTAGGCAGGTTGCGCGGATTATCGCTGATTATTTTTTACTCTTAATTTCACTTTTAATAAATGCTTCTGCGCTCATCTGCGGCATCTGCGGGAAATCTATTTATTCCGTTGCATCATTTTTCTTTTGGTAACTCACTGATTCCTGTATGGCTTTTATGCCCTGCTCAGTTTCCTTTTTTACCAGGTGCAGGTTGCCCTCGGTATCATAGAAATACATCGAGGCAAAATTGTTTTCGTCCATCACGGCCCTCAGCCGGTAGGTTTCCAACTCATACACATAGCTTTGCATATTGCCATCGGCAGGGTGCAGCCGAAGATCATCGAAATAAGCTGTAGGAGCCGAACCCGGATCAAATTCTATAGAGAAATAAGAGGCCGTGAGCGGAAAGGTAAAAATACCCTCCAACTTCTGCCATCCTTCTATGATGCTGCCTTTCGGCTCAATAAACTCGCTGCCCACCTGCACATCGTCGCTGTCATAAAAAAGGACCCGTATTCCCAGGTTATTACCGAGGACAGGTGCAAACAAATGCTTGTCATTGATGGAAGCCCAAGCGCTGAGTAAGTATTCTTTACCATGCTGTAAATCCAAGTAGTTTTGGCGGATTGTGCGCGGCGAAGAAACGGTTAAGCTTTTGGATCCTGTGTGGGAAACCGAGGAGGAAATATGAGACACAGTGCCTCTCTGAGACGCAATATAAAAATACACAGTACCCTGCCATTCGTCATCGTGAATAACCCTGTCAAACGTAAGCGCTGTTTTTTCACTGAACTCTCCATACGATTCTTTACACAAAATGGCTACATTAGAAAAGTGTGCAAAATAGGCGACAGGGATGCTCCAAGCCAGGAACCTATGGTTTTTAGTGTACTTCATCAGCACATTCACTTCCTCCACACCGTCAAATCTCTCGATCGGCTGGTCGACAAGGGCGCTGTTGCCATAACCTGCTATAACAGAGTAAAAACGCTGGCTTCCTCGCTCACCATCTACAGACAAGGTCCAGTTTCCAGTCCCCTTCTGGCTCACGTCATCCACCATTTCAAAGCCCGTTTCTGTTAGCTCTTCAAAGCTCGTGTAGGCCATTTCACTATTTTTCATGTTTTGCCCTACTGCCACCGGCATTTGGCCTCCGTAACTGTAGAGCGCCGATGAGTAGTTCTCCAAAATATCACGGTTTTCCAGTTCGTAGCTGTAGGGGCTGTATTCTGTTACGGTATTTGTTCTCAACCATCCGGGGATCGCATCCAAATCTGCACGAGCCCAGCTAAACATATCCAGTGAAAAAGTGCCATCGCGGCCCAGGTTGATGTGATCCGAAGCCCCTCGGTCTTCTCGGTACGCAAAGCTCGCACTATTCCGCCACACGCCGGCGCTACCATTCAGGTAAGGGTGGGTATTGAGCAAGCCACTGTTGTCATACGGAATAAACCAGGAGTCAGAAAAACTGGTGGATGAAGCAGATAGCACGCTATCTATTACATTTGTACTAACCCGCACCGTCTTAAATCGTTCGAATATATCCTCTGTCAAGTCAATGGACTTGGTTCGCATCATGGTTCTTGTACCGCAATCTTCATCACAATCAAGCTCGACAGTAAGCGTAACCTCATAGACATCCTGTAGGGCGTAGACATGAAAGGGTTCTTTATCGGTCGAGATATTTCCGTCACCAAAATCCCATTGGTATCGGGCAATTTCGCAGTCCTCTTCATTCGCAAAATCGGGCAGGAAGTTTATACCACAGGCATGGGGAAAGTGTTTAAAATCTAAGGTAGAGTAGCCCTCAAAAAGGTTGAAAATCTCCGATGCAGACAAGGCCCGGTCATAAATGAGGAGTTCATCTACTTCACCATTCCAATTTTGCTCGGTTTGAAAACACCCCCCTACACAGTCCTGATCTTGCCCCAGTATAAAACCCCCTGAGGCGATGTTAAGCACCTTTGGATTTACGGTAATATCATCACCTATTTTTTTACCATCAAT
>CAYUJK010000333.1:0-4600 GCA_964444895.1 uncultured Roseivirgaceae bacterium | reverse complement strand
AAAGGCGAAGTACCGCTGGGGCTGTTCCTGGGCTCGGACTTTCCCGTGCGCAAGTCAAACAAGTTTACCGGGAAGCAGGAAGAGCTTTTCCAGGAAATGCGCGAAGACATGCAGCCCAAGTATTTCTTTGACGAAGTCAGTAAACTTCAAACGGCGATGTTCCCGGATTTTGCCGTGGCTAAGCCCTGTGTGGACTGCCATAACGACCACCCCGAAACCATGAAGACCGATTGGAAGATGGGCGACCTGATGGGCGCGACTACCTGGACTTACCCGGCGGATTCACTTAGCTTTCAGGAGTTGCAGGCCATCGTGCTGGCGTATCGAAAGGGGGCCGCGGCTACGTATGACAAATTTCTTGCAGAAGTATCCGGTTTTAAGGAAACCTCCACACCAGAGATAGGCGACAAGTGGCCGGCTGAGGGGTATTTTTTGCCCGCTACAGAGGTTTTTATCGATAGTGTGGCGGCCTTAGCATCGGTAGAAACCTTAAAGAAAATACTGAAGGAGAAGTGAAAAATGGCTACTTGTATATCGGCATAGGGCTTTTTCTACTGTATGTGGTTCAGGAAGCATTGGATGTCAGATGGTCTTACCTGCTGGCTTTGCAACAGGTGGAATCCTATAAGAGATGGTCGGGGTTGGCACTCCTGGTATTCATCGCTTTGCAGTGGTCGCTAACACTGGTGCGGGCGAAGAAAAAATGGGAGCACCGGTCTGCGGCCTTCATGGATATTCACAAATGGATGGGCGCTCTTTCTCCACTCGCTTTCTACACACATTCGATGAAATTGGGGTACGCCTACCTGATGGTGCTGAGTATCACCTTTTTTGCGAACGTGCTTATTGGGTTTATCAACCTGGATGTGGTCAAAGCGAAGGCCTACTGGTATTTCCAGGCCTGGATGATCGTACACGTTGCCCTTTCATTGGCTATTTCAATGATCGCATTCTACCATATATGGATAGTTTTTTATTACCAATAGACGAACACAAAGATGAAGGATTATTTCAGGTTAAGAGTCAAAGATATCGTACAGGAAACCACTGAAGCCGTAACGCTCCGGTTTAAGCAGCCTTTTTTTGGCAGGGTGAGGTATAAGTGCGGCCAGTTTATTACCCTGATCATGGACATAGATGGAAAAGAATACCGAAGGTCTTACTCGATCAATAGCACACCTGGCATCGACGATGATATTTCGGTTACGGTGAAGAAAATACCCGGCGGACAGGTATCCACCTATATATGCGACGAGGTAAAGCGTGGAGACGTTTTGAAAGTGATGCAGCCCATGGGGAACTTCACTTTTGAAGCGGATAAAAATGCAAACCGGCAGCTCGTGCTCTTTGGTGCCGGAAGTGGCATTACCCCACTCATGGGCATCATGAAAGCGGTATTGTTCCTGGAGCCCCAGAGCACCGTTACCCTGGTGTATTCCAATAAAAGCCGCCCCTCTGTCATATTCGCAGATCAGATTCAGCGCTTTCAGGAACAGTTTCCGGGCAGGCTTTTCGTAACGCACCTCATCAGCAACGAAGGCGAACGGCTCGACATTGGGGCATTTGAAAAGTACCTCTCTGGCGGCATAGCCCTTAATACCGAAAAGGCGGAATTTTACCTTTGCGGACCGGATAGCTATATGGACCTGGTGAAGGAGGGGTTAAGCGCTATGGGAGTAAGCAAGGAGAAGGTGTTTTACGAAAGCTTTACGCAAAAGAAAGTGCAGTCGGCCCAGGAAGCCTACGAAGTAGTGTTCAAAACCCGGAAAAGCGAAGAGCGGGTGGCGGTTCCTGCCGGCAAAAGCCTGCTGGATATTGGCCTCGATTACGGCCTGCGGATGCGTTTTGCGTGTTTTAACGGCGCCTGCGGCACATGCAAATGCCGGTGCGTTACAGGGTCGGTGCGAATGGCGGTAGACACCATTCTTACGGAGGAAGAAAAAAAGGACGGTTACGTGCTCGCATGTGTGGGGTATCCGGCATCAGAAGGTGTAGTGATTGAACTGGATTAGCGCATGAGAGGCATAAAATGTATATACATTTCCTACGAAAAAACTGACGTAGAGACGAGGGAAAAAGTGGTGCTGAGTCAGGAAGAGCTTGGCCGGTTTCTGTGTTACCTGAAGGAACAAAATTTTGCGGACGAGTTCGTCGTAATTTCTACCTGTAATCGCACGGAGGTATATTACCTCGCCAGCCACGACCTCCAGGTTAAATTTGTTCGATTGATTGAACGATTCAAGAGAAATGAACTGACGTCTTTTGAAAGGACGAATTTTGTCAGCGAGACGAATGCAGAGAAAAGTATCACCCGGTTATTGGAGGTAGTAAATGGATTGCGCTCCCAGGTGTTGGGCGATTTCCAGATCGTCAGGCAGGTGAAGAATGCCTACGATGCGGCCTGCAAAGCCGGTACCGCCGGGCCGTACCTCCACCGTCTTTTGCAAATGGCTTTTAGCTGCTATAAGGCCGTGGCCAGCCAAACGCATATTCATGCCGGCAGCGCTTCGGTTTCTTATGCCGCTTTTGAGATCACCAGAGACTTCCTGAAAAAGGAAAGAAACAAGCCCGTGCTTGTCATTGGCGCCGGCAGCTTTTCTGCTGAGGTGATTCACCAATTGAAAAAGAAGGGCATAGAGAACCTGTTTGTGGCAAACAGAAGCCGCGAGAAGGCAGTGGCCCTCGCTTCCCGGTACGACATCAGTATCCTCAATTTTCTCGATATGGACGATGTTTGGTGCTTCGACGTCATCATCAGTTGCGTATCCGTGCCCGAGGTAATTATTAAGAGGCAACACTTTGCGCAATACCCATCGCGTCGCCGGTTATTGATTGATCTTTCGGTTCCCCGTTCCATTGATCCGAGTATCGGCGCTGTAGAGGGAGTGAAGCTCATTAACATGAATCAGGTTTCTGAAAAAAACACAAAAGCCTTGCTCAAAAGGAAAAATTCCATTCCCATGGCTTCAAATATTATCGGTGATTATCGTCAGCAATTTTGCCAGTGGGAGCGCGGGTACCTCTCCCGGCATAATGGCCTGCGGTTCGAGAAGGCATTGGAAGCAACTTTTTAAATGCATCAGTTTATGATAAAGTTTACCATTAATCCTCGTAGAAAAAGGCAATTCATAGGTGCTGTCAGCGGAGTTTTTTTGGCGGCAGTAGGCTATACACTATTGATGTGGCCGGGGAATGAGTCGTACGTGAGCCTGGGCGCCATGAATACCGGACACGAGAATCTTCAATGCGCCGATTGTCATGCAAAGGCGAAAGGTACGGTGCTTCAGCAACTTCAGGCCAATGCGATGTTTGCCCTGGGAATGCGAAAATCTCCTGTGACATTCGGCCACGAAGACGTGGATAACACCAACTGCCTGGCCTGCCACGACAGGCCTAACGACCGGCATCCGGCCTACCGGTTTAAGGAGGCCCGTTTTGCGGAAGTGAGAGAAAGAATACATCCCGAGCTTTGTGAGTCGTGCCACAGGGAGCACAATGGCGCTCGACTGGTAGTGGCCAATACAGGCTACTGTGTAAACTGCCACGAAGATACCGAACTCAACGATGATCCGCTTGATGTGTCTCACGTGGAATTGATTAAAAGCGGCTTGTGGACTACCTGCCTGCAATGCCACGATTTTCACGGAAACCACGAGATGAAAACGGCAGTCCAGATGAAAGACACCATACCGATGGCGAGCATTATTGAATATGCGGCAGGAGGCCCTTCTCCTTATTCAGATGTGAAGAAATATCTTGCCAGGAAAACGCTAAGTGAGAGTCGTTGAGAGAGTGCTTATAGCGATTGAAAATCTGCTTGCGTTTCGAAATTCGCCGATTGAGAGCTGAATCTCTCAGTCAGGCAAGCTCACTCATCCCATTCACCCTCCAGGCGGATGCCCATCACCAGGATGTCGTCGGTTTGTTTTTGTCCACTCATCCAGTGTTCCAACGTTTGCTCCAGGATGGCTTTTTGCTCGGGCATGGGTTTGTTGTGAATTTCCAGGAGCAGGTTTTTGAAGCGTTTCGACATGAACTTGGTGTTCTTTTCGCCGCCAAATTGATCCTGGAAGCCATCGGAATACAGGTAAATCGTGGTGGGCTCGTCAATAGGAATGTTGTGTTTTTTAAATGAAAAGGCGCCTTTTGGCTTGTTCCCGCCTATGGGGTGTACGTCGCCTTTTACCTGGGTAAGCGCGCCATCCTGGATATACACCAGGGGGTTTTTAGCGCCGGAAAATTCCAGTATTCCCTTTTCTTTACGGTAAATGCACAGCGCTACGTCCATGCCGTCTTTGTTGCCGGTAGTCTCCTGTTGCAGGGCGCTGCGAATTTCTTTGTCGAGGGCATTAAGGATTTGATCCGATTCGGCGATTCCCTGACCAATGATCGTATTGAGCGCGTTGATGCCAATCATGGACATGAAGGCGCCAGGGATGCCGTGCCCTGTGCAGTCCACTGCCGCAATCACCACGTCGGGGTCGTACCAGTTTTTGAGTTCAGATGCCCAATAAAAATCGCCGCTCACCGAGTCGCGCGGACGAAAAAGCACAAACGAGTCGGGAAGCTGGTTTTCGCTGAGGTCGCTTTTATGCAGCAT
>CAYUJK010000332.1:0-4628 GCA_964444895.1 uncultured Roseivirgaceae bacterium | reverse complement strand
CTCACTGTCTAAAAATCCCGTCCACAATGTTCAATACCGAACAGTAATTTGATTCTTGAAAATGGAGAAACACGCAAATAAGCTCATTTCTACAGCTTTTTGATGATTGTATGGCTAATGGCATCGCGTTTGGGTAAGCCCTCTCCAAAAAAACCTTATCCAATTATGAGAAATTTATCAGTTGTTCTTTTGTTATTAGTCAGTATCTCTTTTTCAGCCTTTGCTAAAGCCACAACAGGGTCTATCAAGGGGCAGTTTATAGAGGAAAACGGCGATCCCGCGGCATTTACTACCGTAGTGCTCCTGAATACAGATTCCGTGCTGGTGAAGGTAGACTATACCAATGAGCATGGTGCTTTTAGCTTTATCAATATCGCACCGGGAAAGTACCGGATAAAAAACAGCAGCCTTCAAAACCAGGATTTCGTCACAGATTTTTTCGAACTGAATGGCGGCGATGAACTCAACCTGGGGGTTATTTCCCTCGCAGCTGCGGTAACCGAATTGGAAGCAGTAGAAGTGCGTGCCTTGAAACCTCTGGTGGAAGTGCACCCTGATAAAACGGTCTTTAATGTGAGCTCGGGCATCAACGCAGCCGGCTCAGATGCGATGGAAACCCTGCGAAAAGCGCCGGGTGTCGTGATCGACAATAATGACAACATCATCCTCCAGGGAAAATCTGGCGTGAGAATATACATTGACGGCAAAGAAAGCCACTTGCGTGGTGAAGACCTTACGTCAATGCTTCGCAATATGTCGGCAGACCAGATTGAATCAATTGAGGTAATTACAAATCCCTCGGCCAAATACGATGCAGCAGGTGGAGCGGGCATCATTAATATAAAGCTCATAAGGGATAAAAATCTGGGTTTCAACGCTACTGTGTCCGGGCAGGCTAACGTAGGCCAGCGCGAAAGTTATAACGGAAGTGTGAATTTTAATTTCAGAGACCGAAAGTCAAACCTTTACGGGCATTATAACTATCACGACAACCAGGGACTAAACTACGAAGACCTTGAAAAAAGGCTTCAGGGGCTTTTCATGCTTCAAGAGAGCAATCACTCCTGGAACCACGCCGGGCATGATTTCCGGGCAGGGTACGATTATTTTATCAATAAAAACCAAACGATTGGTGCTGTGGTAGAAGGCAATTTTTCTGACAACTCGGGAGCAAGTTTTTCCCGAACACCCATACAGGTAGTTGAGACCGGCCAGGTAAACGATATATTGGTTTCGGAGAGTTCACGCACCGGAAATACTGACAATTTTAAAATCAACCTGAATTATCAGCTGAAATCGGAAAAGGGAAATAATCTCAATTTCGATGCAGACTATGGCCAGTATGAAATGCGGAGGGCGAGCCTGATGCCCAATGCTTACTTCAACCCCGACGGATCCCTGATAGTAGAAAACAACTACAGCGACAACCAACGGACAAGGATTGACATCAGAACATTAAAAGGCGACTATGAAACCAATCTTTTCAATGGAAAATGGACATCGGGCTTTAAAATTTCAAGCGTGGGAACACAAAATGCCTATAAGTTTTTCATGGAAGAGGACGGCGTTCCGGTACCCGACCTTGACCGAACGAGTGACTTTGACTACGAAGAGATCGTTTACGCGGCCTACACCAGCTACAATGGCCAGTTTAGCAAAAAAGCCTCCTATAACCTGGGGCTGCGGGTAGAGCATACCGAATCAGAAGGGATACTTTCCAGCGAGCAGAATACGGGATTTGAAAATGTAAAGCGCTCTTATACTGACTTGTTTCCAAGTGGCGGGGTATCGTATGAAATCAATGAGAATAATAAGCTCTCTACCAACTATAGTCGCCGAATAGACCGGCCTAATTACCAGCACCTGAACCCTTTCGAGTTCAAGCTGGATGAGATTACCTTTCGACGCGGAAACCCTTTCTTAAACCCGCAGTACACGCATAATTTTCAGTTGAATCATTCTTTCAAGCACAAGCTGAACACGGCACTCACCTATAGTATTACCGACGACTTTTTTGCGCAAATAGTAGATACGACTGGCGAAAGGGGTTCCATGATCAGTCAACAAAACCTTGCTGACGCCAGAAACCTAAACCTGAACGTGAGCTATAACACCGACATCACAAAATGGTGGAATGTATTTACCAATATCAACATCTACAATGCAGACTACAAAACGACCCTCGAAGTGGACCAGATCGATGTGAACGTGACAGCGTACAACGTTTATTTGCAAAATAATTTCATGCTGCCGGCTAAGTTTAGGGTAGAAGTTTCCGGGTGGTATAATTCTCCTTCGGTATGGGGCGGCACATTTAAATCCAAAGAAATGTGGTCGGTTGACTTGGGGCTGAAGCGTTCGTTTTGGGATGACAAATGCATGTTGACCATGGGCTTACAGGATGTCTTTAAATCGCAGATATGGGGTGGTCATAGCAACTACAACGGCCTGGAAGTAAGCAGCAGAGGTGGATGGGATTCGAGAAGATTCAGGGTCAAGCTGGACATTCGCCTGGGCAACCAAAATGTGAAAGGAGCGCGAAACCGCAAAACAGGACTGGAAGAAGAAGCCAAACGAGCTAACTCAGGATCTTAGTAGATTACATATTTTCATAATCACAGAAAAGCCGGTATCCGCAAGGAGCCGGTTTTTTTTGCCTAAAACGGCAACATATACTTCAGGTAGAAATTGACTGCAGGGGTCGATTTGTCGAAAGTGCGGCCATATCCGGGCACAGCATACACGGGAATGGCCGTGCGGTTATCGTGGTTAAGCATCACGCGCAGACTTGCTTTAATTCCCACCAGAAAATGGGTGGTCTTTTTATTGATATAGCTTTCGGAAGTGAGAAATACTTCGGCCCACGAAGCAGAAAAATTGTCGCTTCGAAATACTTCATCGTAGCTTCCCCACACGTCGCTCTCAATCAGAAAACGACCCTCATCGCGGTAGCTGCCCAGGCCATAGCCGGCGCCCATCCCGATGAAATTGCGCGGGATACTCGGATTAAGTGCCAGCCGATATTGCAAAGAAGCTTTGTAATAACTGCCCCTAATGGTATAAAATTCCGTGTTTCTATAGGCCTTTTGCGGATTCAGTTCTGCCGATCCATACATGGCCTCCAACACTATTCGGCGCATGAAAACAAAGCCCCCTCCAAACTCATATTTGGTTTCAAAATCCGTAGCCAGGGTGATCAGCTTCCCATAGTCTACCCACAGCAATACGCCAAACCTGGCCGTGGTGTCAATAACCACCACTTTTGGAGCATCACCTTCCATATCTTCTTCAAGGTACAGGCTATCAGCTACCAAAGAGCTATCGATGGGAGGCTCAGGCACGAACACGCGCATCGTATCCGGGCTTACCTGCGCCAAAGCGGCCGGTGTGGTCCACGCGATGAAGGCCAGGCCCAAAAGACTAAAAATATACCCTGTACGTAATTTCACTGCTTAAACAATTTTCTTCCGTGCAAAAGTGCCGTGATAGTGAGTCAAATGTGTGATGGGGAACCTCCAGAAAATCAGCAATAACAAACACGCGTTCAAATTGGCTCACCACGTGGGTATTGTAGGTAAACTGGAGGGTGTCCGTCCGGTTTTCTATCGTGTCTCTGAATGTGCGGTACTCAAAAACGTATGTGCTCGAATTGCCATTGACATTCAGAGGCAGAAAGAAAACGGAAATGGCGGTATCCAGGTATTGATCCAGGAAATTTCCTCCCACCGCTTCCAGCATTTTAAGTGGCACGCGGTTATTTCTGAAGTTTAGGTGAAATGTGTCGATCACATTCAGACGGGCATCTACCAGGGCAAGGCTGTCGTTGATCCGCACACTGTCTTCGGGATCTTCGACGCCTTCACCGTTCCTGATACTGTCAAGTCTGAGGCCGAGGTTTGACCTCAGGCCGGTAAGAAGCGTGTGGATGGTGTCCGTCATTGCTTTTGATTCCCAGGGGATAAATTCCAGTTTGACAGACGGCGGCGCTACGGCGAGAAACGTATCTTCCTCACTTTCGCAGGCAGCAAAGATCAGTATTGCAAAGAAAAACATGTAAACCGGACGGGCCATTTTCATCATCGTGCAAAAATAGTGCAATAACGCATATATCTGCTAAGACGAAGAAATTTTTGACAAATCTTCGGGATAAGGAGGAAGGATGTCGCTACCGGCAGTTAGTCGACGCTATCCGCCGCAGTAGCTTTTCACGGCGAAGGCGGCTTTTTTGTCACCGAGTTCAGCCGCTTTCTTCCAATCCGCGCAAGGATCGTCGGCCAGTCCATTGTGCTGGTATTTGGTGTTGCCAAGCACACGCCAGTAGTCGGCGTTGTCGGCGTCAAGTTCTGCTGCCTTTTTCATGTCGCCGATAGCCCGGGCCAGCTGGTCCGATTGCATCAGGCAGTTGCCGCGGTTGAAGTAGGCCAGGGCGTCTTCCTTATTGGTTTCGATCACCTTTGAGTAGTCCTTCACGGCCAGGTCGTATTTTTCCAGGTCTTCCAGCAAAATGGCCCGGTTGTAATAGTTGTTGATATTGGTATCGTCCAGCTTGATGGCGGCGTTCAGGTCTTCCAGTGCTGCATCAAACTCATTCAGGTAAATACGGGCTTCGGCGCGCGCCGTATATACCT
>CAYUJK010000331.1:0-4632 GCA_964444895.1 uncultured Roseivirgaceae bacterium | reverse complement strand
GCCTGTACTTTTGCAGGATTAAATTCTATTTGAAGTTTCACATCTTTGGCGATCGTAAACAGGGTTCCCCCAAACTCATTAACCAACACTTTTTTGGCTTCCTGGATATTGTCGATATAGGCATAGTTGCCATTTCCTTTATTAGCCAGGATTTCCATTTTGTCGTCCTTGTAGTTGCCCATGCCATAGCCCAGCACTGTCAGAAACACGCCCGACTTTCTTTTTTCTTCAATCAGTCGTTCCATTTCTGCGTTGCTGGAGGCGCCTACATTGAAGTCGCCATCAGAGGCAATGATCACCCGGTTGTTTCCTTCCTCGACAAAGTTTTCCTGCGCAATCTGGTAGGCCAATTTTATTCCGGCGCCGCCCGCTGTGGAACCTCCGGCTTCGAGGCGCTCTATTGCCGACATTATTTTTTCCTTTTCATTTCCGGGTGTAGAGCCCAGCACTTGCCCGGCTGCACCGGAATAAACCACGATGGCCACCCGGTCCTGCGGACGCAACTCTTCCACCAGCATCCGCAGCGAAGTTTTCACCAGGGGGAGCCGGTTAGCAGGTCTCATAGAGCCAGACACGTCGATCAGAAAAACCAGGTTTGAAGCAGGCAAATTTTCTGTTGGAATATTTTTTCCCTGCAAGCCTATGTGTACCAGGCGGTGTTTGGGGTTCCAGGGGCTTTCCGATATTTCCGTTGTTAGCGAAATGGGGTCTTCACCCTTGGGTTGCGGATAGTCGTAGGTAAAGTAGTTGATCATTTCCTCAATCCGCACGGCATCTACCGGCGGTAGCGCGCCATTGTTGATAAACCGGCGCATATTAGCATATGAAGCCACATCCACATCAATAGAAAATGTTGAAAAGGGATGGTCGAGGGGCTCTTGAAATTCATTTTCATGAATGGTTGAATAGCCCTCGGTGTTGTGTGGTGTATAGTTGTGATCGAAGGAGGGCGGTGATGGATGAGAAAAAGAGTATTCAGCGGCGCTCTTGTGCGCCTTTTTTACACCCCTTATATGCACGCCAGCTACAGCGCCGGTCATATCTCGTTTTAGTTGGGGCGAATATCCCGTTACCACGATTTCCTGCAATTCGGAAGCGTCGAACTGCATCTTTACATCAATGACGCTCTTGCTCCCTACTTTCACTTCTTCAGTGGCATAACCGATAAAAGAAAAGACCAACACGTCGCTGGGCCTTGCCTGAATGCTATACCTGCCATCGCGATCAGTGATTGTTCCGCTCGTATTGCCTTTTATCAATACATTCACTGCGGCTAAAGGCGATCCACTGCTTGCTTCCGTTACAATCCCCGTAACGGTTTTTGTATCGCTGGTTTGCGCTGTTCTTGAAGACGTCAGCACGAAAATGGATAAGATTAACATTAAATTCTTCATAGCTTTTCGTTTTTTTGACAGTATGATGCGGGGGCGAAAAGAATTCCATAAAAAAATTTTCTTACCTTTTAATCGTGTTTTTTCGAAAGAAGGATATTGATGCAGACGACGCGCAGTTGGTGAAGCGATTCAAGGAAAGTGGCGACCTTGAGTACCTCACTGCCGTGTTTTCAAGGTACATGCACCTGGTTTTGGGCGTGTGCCTGAAATACCTGAACGACCGGGAAGAAAGTAAAGACGCGGTGATGCAGATTTTCGAAAAGCTGCCCGAGGCATTGCAGAAACACGAGGTGGAAAATTTTAAGAGCTGGCTGCACGTACTCAGCAAAAATTTTTGCCTCATGAAACTCCGGTCAGAAAAAAGCCGGCAACAGAAACACGAAGACTTGAAAAAAGACACCGGACTTTTTATGGAAACAAGCTATGAACTGCATCATGAAAATGGAAAAGCCATCGACGAAGATATCGATGCCCTGAAGGAATGCATGGAAAAGCTTAGTGCCGAACAAAAGGCCTGCGTTAGCATGTTTTACCTGCAGGAGAAATGTTATAGAGAAATCGTGGATCTTTCGGGATACGACATGAAGAAAGTGAAGAGCTATATCCAGAATGGAAAGCGAAACCTGAAGATTTGCCTTGAAAATAAACATGTCAAAGCTAAGAAAACATATTGACCGCGCCACCTCGCCCGAGGAATTTAAAGGCTATCTGGAAGGCAAACTTTCGGCAAGGGATCAGCATGCCTTTGAAAAGCGCATGATGGAAGACGGCTTTGAAGCCGAGGCGCTTGAGGGTTTTGAAAAATATGACGCAGAAGTGGTGGCAGAGGACCTCGCCGAGCTTAATGCAGGGCTCGCAAAAAAAACTCAGCCCACCAGAACTCCGTACTTCCGTGTTGCTGCTGTGGTGGCGCTTTTCATCAGCGCCACAGTTGCTCTTTTCTTTTTGATAAAACCGGCAGGAATGGAGGAATTGGCTGACTCGCCGGCCGCTCCTGAAAAAGAGCTCGCGGACACAAAACCCCGCACAGAACCCGATGACAGCAATACGCCGGACGGCGCTGGCCAGCCCACGGAGAGTGATGAAGCTACAGCATCATCTGATCGGCAAAGAAGCAGACCGGATATTTTCACTGAACGGGAAAAACCAGAAGAAACGCTCGCTTACCATGAAGCAGACTTCGATGAAGTGCAGGAAATCGAAGAAATGGTGGAGCGGGAGACCCTCAAAATTGTAGAAGAAAAATACCTGGAAAATATAGCTCCGTCGGCGGAGCAAGTGACGGAACTCAAGCCTATTCCCGAAGTAAGCGACCTGAAACGAGCGGCCTCGCTGGAAGTGCCGCCCAGCGAAAACCCCGTTCTCAAGGAAGGGAGAGGGGAGTTACCTTCGCGCTTCACATATCCCGAAGCCAAAAAAGACGCACCTGTGCGACAGGATGAAGAAGGCTTTTCGATGACGATGGCGGGAAGAACCTACTCCAAAAAGTCAGCGTCGAAATTGAAAGCCGCACAGTCCGAACCAGAAGAGGTCGTTTCTGTTCCAGCGCCGGTATCTTCAGGGGCGGCAAAAGATTTTGCGGCCGTTCCGCCAGCAAATAATGAAGCACAGCCGATAAATGGCTACGAAGCGTACTACCGGTATTTGTACGAAAGTACCCGGCAACTCAATACTGCCGCTGAAAAATTGCCGCAAACCGTGGAGCTGCAAATCCGCGTTTCCGAAATGGGGCGTGTAGCAGAAGTAAAGTCGGTGACAGAGATAGGTGGCGATGCCGGAGAAAAATTAAAGGCGATTATTCTTGACGGTCCCGGATGGATACCCGCCCACGAAGATGGAAACCCCGTAGAAAAATGGGTGGATCTGAAACTGGAATTTGAGGAGTAGAGTGTTTTTAATATTACGAAGCGGTTCTTCCTTTGCGAGGCAAAAATGCTATTCCTTTACCATAGCCATATCTGGTGTTCTCACGGATTCCTCTACACTATACACCCCGATCCGGTGTTTCTTTCCTTTCAACTCGGCAAAAGGCATCTCTTCCAGCGTTAACCCCTTGTAATTTGTGATCTCATTGATCACGAATTCCGAAACCACGAGAGATCGTTCGTATTTCTTGGCTACTTCCTGCAATCGGCTGGTGGTATTGATCACGTCGCCATGGTAGGCTATTTCTTTTTTTATCTCGCCAATTTCAGCCACCGACACTTCGCCAAGGTGCAGTCCGCCTTTGAATTCGGGAAGTACACCATAGTTTTTTAAGTAGTAGTCACGTCTTTTTTCCAGCAGCTTTCGAAAGGCGAAAGTAGCTTTCAGAGCATATTTGTTCAGGTTGTTTTTCCGGTTGCGCCAGGTGAGCACCACCTCGTCACCTACATATTGGTAAATATCGGCATTGTAGTAAAACACGATCTTGTTGAGGTCGAAGTAACAGTCCTGTATCAACTTGCTGTACCTCACGTGGCCCAGCTCCTCAGCGATGCCGGTGGAATTTTTCAGGTCCAGAAAAAGGAAGATCCGGTTTTCATTTTTGGGTTTGTAGTATTTTCCGAGGAATAGAGGGAGCACCGTTTTCGGGCCGAATTTATAGCTTACCTGGATCAGGAAATTGACCAGCGCAGCGGTAAACAGCAGGAAAGTAAAACCCGATATATACAACAAAGGAGAGTGAAACTCCACGGTCTCCTCCAGTACCTGGCGCATATCTACCGGGTACACATTAAAAAACTCGAAGGCCGTGGCCATTAGGAAAAATACAAGGATCACGGCAACAACGTACAGCAGCGTTTTGAATATGATGCGCTTTCCGAAGGGCATCATGTGCGCCAGGATTTTGTCGGAGCCGAGATTGATGACATAAAAAAGTGTGCCGAACGAAAGGCCGAATATGCTTGCTTCCAGGTATTGAAAGTCCGACAGAAAATAGCTGAGCAGCGAGTTTGATTTCAGCTCTTCTTCTATACCTGCCACCTTAATAATAAACTGCATGTTGGTAAGAATCGCCAGCGAGTAGAGGTTAGTAATTACACCCCAAGCCAGGACGTTCAAAAACCATTCTTTTATATATCTTTGGGCCATTAACGGTCGAGAAATTGACATCGGGAATAATTTGCACCACGAAAATAATTAAATAAAGTTGATTTAATCCGAATATTCTTTCTGAATAAAGCTACTTACGTCCGAACGTATGAATGATGATTCACTAGCCCTTTTAAAAGCTCAATTCGAAAAAATTACCGGC
>CAYUJK010000330.1:0-4653 GCA_964444895.1 uncultured Roseivirgaceae bacterium | reverse complement strand
TTTTTGATCTCACCCAGGTTGACGACGAGTTTTTGATAAAAACGCGGCTATCAATTACACAAGTGCCAAATACCTAAGCAAAAGCAAAACAGGGTTCCGCACCTGCAGCAATAATTTCGCTATTTTTGCCACGTAACCATCAATAGAAAATCGCCATGCTTCAATCGAAATCTACCTGGCTGGTTGTGCTTGCGGGCCTCGCAGTAGTTTTAGCTTCTCTGGTCATTTACAAACACCTGGAAAACAACAAGCTAAAAGCATTCTTGCACGAAATGGAGGACGTGAAACCCAAGTCTGAATCACCTGAGGCTGACATGGACGCGTCCGAAAATCCAGCAGTGTCGGAGAATCTTCGCGCAGACACATTGGAAATCAGCAATAATGATGAGAAACCGCAAAAAGCCGATGAAGAAACCGTGGCCCGCTTGAATCGCGAGGTAGCTTCTTTGAAGAATCAACTGGCACAGTCGCAAAACTTGTATAGCGGCGGCGACAAAAAGCTGGCGTCAAGGCTTGACTCGATGGCTGCAGCCAATACCGAACTGAAAGACTCCCTGTATTTTCTCAATGAACAATACCAGAAACTGCGCCTTAACAGAAACCTCTACACCCTTACCAATGCCAAAGGAGACAAGATTTATTACTTTGGCGACATGAAGGGCGACCGGGCCGATGGCTACGGCGTAGCAATATGGCCCTCGGGGGAAGTGTATAAAGGAGAGTGGAAACAAAATAAGCGACACGGCAAGGGCATTCTCACCTGGGAAAGCGGCGAAAAGTACGTGGGCGACTTCGCTGACGACGTGCGGCACGGCTACGGCATTCTCAACAAGGCCGACGGGACACGCTACGAAGGCGAGTGGAAAAACGACATGGAGCACGGCACAGGCACGCTCTACGATAGAGGAAATAAAACGCTGAAACAAGGCACCTGGCAAAACGGGAAATTCGGAGGGTAAAACTGAGCGATACAGGTTAAAAGCCTGCTCTTAGGCTCAGCAGGCACAAAAATAAATTCTCATACAGGTACCTGGTGGGCATTCTTGAAGTTTATACTTTTTCATTAACTTTGTGCGATTTTGCGAAAAAGAACCTTTTGATTGCAGCTATATTAAACGAAGAAGATACGTTACCTACAATCTATAAATGAAACACATTCTGAAGTTCAGCCTTATACTCTGTTTTTTAGGCGTTTTTTTTACGAGTTTTGGTCAATCGCATTCTACTTCGAGTCTCCAGGAAACAGGCCTTTGGAATGGGGTGTATATCAAAGCGCGGCTTGGAGAAAAGATTGGCTACTACGGGGAGCACCACTACCGGCTTCGAAACAGCGAAAATAATCTTACAGATTTTGTGGGGCGGTCGCGTCAGGTTTACAATCGCGCGGGAATTAACATCTTTTTCAGCCCCTATTTTGAAGCTGTCATCGGGCCAACCCTCGTGCTGAATTTTACGCCAAGTCCGGGAAATGCCGAGTATGAAAAAGTGACCTATGAGCCTCGAATATGGCACCAATGGCTTTTCATGATGCCCAACATGGGAAGGGTTAAGTTTTATCATCAATTCCGCTTCGAACACCGGTGGAAACGAAGCAACGAAGTAGGTGCACATCACAAATACACAAACCGCTATCGTTACAAGATATTTGCCTATATCCCGATCAACAAGAAAAAGATAGAAGAGAAAACGTTGTTCTTTTCGCCCAGCGCAGAACTTTTTATGCATTCGGGCGCCTCCGTGGTGTACGATCCCTTTGAAGATTTCAGAACATATAATGGTTTTGGATACGTTTTAAATCAAAAATTTACTTTGTTTGTGGGACACATGTGGACCATGGGCCAGGAACCCAGCGGATATGAGTTTGGCCAAACACATATCATACGAGCTAACGTATTCATCGGTCTCGACTTGCGAAGAATAGAGAACCGAATACCTACCATAAACATCGGATATTAACAGCTTATGGATATTAAAAAATCGAAATTACCTGCTTTGCTCATCGGGGTCAACCTTATTTTGGCTGCCGCATTGGTCTTTAGCTATGTCTCGTTCCAAAATGCAAAGAAAAGCTACCAAAAAACGGAAGACGACTACAAAAACACGCTTACGTACTACAAGACGATCGCACTGGCCAATTCCTATTTGCTCGATAAAAATTACAAGGAAGCTCTTGATCTCTACATGCAAGCCGACAGCCTCATTGCCCGGGAGTTCAACTGGGAGGAACTGGTGATGAAGTACATCGATCTTACGGAGAAGGACCTCGAAAACATGGCTGACCTGAAAAGCCTGAACACAAATCTCAACAACAGTTTGGGCTCCCTTAGCAATTCTATACAAAATATGAAGGAAGACGTGGAAAATAAGGAAATCCACATCGACACGCTGAAACGAAAGCTCAAAGAAGCCACGCATGAGATCGAAGGCTACATGACGTCGATCGGCAGGTTGCGGAACGAAATTGAGAAAATAAAAAGCAGCTATGCCTCGCTGTCTTTTACCACACCTCAGAAGATGAAAGTGAGTTATTTCGGAGAGGTGAAAGACGATGAAGCCAATGGCTATGGTATGGGTGTTTTTGATTCAAAAGGCATCTACGAGGGACAGTGGAAAAACGGGCTGCGACATGGAAAAGGTAAATACACCTGGCTGTCAAATGGTGATATCTACGAGGGAGAGTTTTACGAAGGAAAAAGGCAGGGATACGGAAAATACGTTTTTGCCTCAGGCGAGCGCTATGAGGGCGACTGGAAGGATGACCTGAGGCATGGAAAAGGCGCCTTTTTTTCAAAGGAGGGCAAAGTACTTCTGGATGGCAACTGGGAGAAAGACAAATTCTTGCGAAATGGAAACCCAGGTCAATCTAAGACTGACTCAGGCAATTAAATAAAATATTGATATACAATCTATTAGCTATTTTCCCCTTAAGTAGACTTTTCGAAACCAGAGAATAGCACCCGAGCTGATTGCAAAACTATTGCATGTAGTAGAAAAGCCCAATTTATACGATTTTGATGTTCAATTTCAGTTACCTTTAGCGCGTTGTTTACACAATGGACACCCGTGTTCTGCGAAGAAAGCAACGATGATAAACGTGACCGGTATGAAACGATTATATTTCCACCTATTTATTTTGATGATGATGATGTTGGGCGCATGTAAGGCCCAGCACTCCTACAGGTCGGTAGAGGGCAAAAAGAAGCTCAAATACTACAACTCCATTCAGTACGACCGGCAACCCAAAAGGAAATGAATGTTGTTTTTTTAGATGCAAAAACGGTAGGACAGCCCCCCAATTTCAAAAAGCTGGAATCGCTCGGGTCAGCGACCTTCTACCCTACCACCTCCCCTGCCGAGATTAACGCAAGAGTCGCTGATGCAGAGGTGATCATTACCAACAAGGTGTTGATAACCAAAGAAGTGATTGACAGCGCTCCGAACCTCAAGCTTATATGTGTGGCTGCCACGGGTACGAACAACGTGGATATGGACTATGCCGCAGAAAAAAATATCCCCGTGAAGAACATCAGGGATTACTCTACACAAAGTGTGGCGCAGTTCACCTTCAATTGCCTGTTTTACCTGATCCATCAAACCTTTTACTACGATGAGTATGTGAAAACCGGCGAATACTGCGACAGCGACATTTTCACACACATTCATCACGATTTTTGGGAGATATCGGGCAAGACCGTAGGGATTATTGGGTTGGGGGCCATAGGTCGCCAGGTAGCCAAGATTGCCCAGGCATTTGGCGCCACGGTGGTTTACTACTCCACTTCTGGCAAAAACGACAACCAGGAATACCGCCGTCTTGATCTTAACAGTCTGCTGGAATGCTGTGATGTAGTAAGTATTCATGCGCCGCTCAACGGAGCTACCCAGGGCCTGATCGGGGCTGCGCAACTATTGCGCATGAAAAAAAATGCTATACTCATCAACATGGGGCGCGGCGGAATTGTAGACGAAAGAAGCCTGGCTGAGGCCTTAGACGGAGAAGTCATTGGCGGCGCTGTGGTAGATGTGTTGGAAAACGAACCCATCGACAGGGATAATCCCCTGCTCCACATAAAAAATAGGAAGAAACTGCTTATCACGCCTCACATTGCCTGGGCGAGCCTGGAAGCCCGCACCACGCTCATAGACCGGCTCTGTGATCATATTGCTTCCCTCAAGAGCGGGTAGCTATGGTGCCAGCAGCGCCTTTACCTGCTGCGTGACCGTTTTGCCATATTCGTAGCCTATGTCAAATAGCTGCGCCGCCCGCGAAATATCTACTGCCCGAAAGTTCTTCAGTCCCGGGGGTTCCAGGAAGAGATCGCATAGTGGCTTTTTACTGTAGGAGTTCACATTTATAGCCATCAACAGGCTCCGCTCCAGCATAGAGCGCATATTGCCTACCTCGAAGTTTTCTGACAAGGGGTTGCAGTTAATGCCCACAATCTTATCTACATATCCAATAAGCGGTTCCACCGGGAGATTGTTGAGTATGCCGCCATCCACGTAGTATTCGCCCTCAATCTTCACCGGGTTAAATACCACTGGCACAGCCGTGCTGGCCATGATGGCGGGGATCAACGGTCCGCGGCTAAAATAGCAGGTCTTGCCATAGCGAAGATTAGTAGTCGAGATCACCAGGGGCGTCTTTAACGC
>CAYUJK010000329.1:1501-4654 GCA_964444895.1 uncultured Roseivirgaceae bacterium | reverse complement strand
GCCCGCGAAGAAATCCTGAAAATAAAGCTGAAAGGAAAACCCATTTCGCAGGTTGACTACAGAAAAATAGCCGCTAAAACAGAAAAATACTCTGGCGCCGATATTCAGGCGGTGATAGATATTGCGATTGAGGAAAAACTGGAAGATTCTTTCAAAACAGGCGTGCCCGAGCCTCTGGCCACCAAAGACCTCCTGGCAAGCGCCAAGAAACACAAACCGTCTACCCTGGAATGGTTTAACACAGCAAAAAATTACGCGCTATATGCCAACGAATCGGGGCTATACGACGATATCCTCGAATACCTTAAGATGAAAAAATAGATGGAGTTGAATATTTACCAAAACCTGGAACGAGCCGAGCTGCTCATCCACCAGGGCAACTATAAAAAAGCCGAAGAAGAGCTGCACCAGGCACTGCAAAAAGAGCCTACGAACTTTTTTGCGCTCTATTACCTGGCGGTGATCCAATACCAGAAAGGTGACTACAAAAAAGCCCTGACTACCGTAGAAAACTCCATTGCTCAAAACCCGGAAAACGCCACGGCCTTTTACCTGAAAGGCCAGATATGTTTTAAGCTGGACCAGCTCAAAGAAGCCGAAGAAAATGCCCTGAAAGCCATTGAACTGGACAGCTACCATGCAGACTTTTTTGCACTGATGAGCTCCATTTACCTCGAAAAGAGAGACCATGCCGAAGCAGTAAACTGGGCAAACAAAGGACTGGAGGTAGACCCGGGCAACCTTCCGTGCCTCAACTTTCGTTCGGCAGCCCTAACCCAATCGGGCAAGAGCGAAGAAGCCTTCCAAACCATAGAAACGGCCCTGAACGAAGATCCTGGAAATCCGTTTACCCACGCCAACTACGGCTGGGGAAAAATCTACCAGGGAAAGCACAAAGAAGCTATGGAGCACTTTCGCGAGGCGCTACGCAACGACCCTCAAAACGAATACGCCAAGGCGGGACTGGTAGAAGCACTGAAAGCAAGAAGCCCTCTGTATAGCCTCTACCTGCGCTATGCCACCTGGATGGCGCGCCAGAAAGGCAGCACCCAGTGGATCGTAATCATTGGCTTTCTGATCCTCACCCGCCTTCTGCGATCGGCGGCAGATACCAACCCACAACTCCGGGCCTTCCTGATACCCGTGGTGGTGTTATTTGTGATCGTCGCATTCTCTACCTGGATCATTTCGCCCGTACACGATCTCATCTTGTTTTTAAATCCCTATGGCAAGTATGCGCTGAGCCGCAAGGAAAGGCTTTCCGCCTCGCTGGTGGGAGTAGCCCTGGCCATTTCGGCCCTGTCGGTGCTGGCCTATATTTTCCTGCCAATAGCTGCCTTCATGGCGCTGGCAGTGTTCGGCTTCACCATTACCATTCCTGTGGGAAACATGTTTACCCCGCCAAAAGAGAAAAAGCAAAGGATTGTGATTTTCTATTCCATTGGGCTCGCCATCACGGGCCTTGCAGCCGTAGGAGTTTCGGTTGCTTCGGGCCAATTAGTCAACACATTTTCCATTATTTACATCCTTGGCCTGGTAGCCTTTCAGTGGATGTTTAATTTTCTGGCGATAAAGTAACACGTCATACCACCAAGAATGTGATTATTCACCCCCCAAAAAACTGCTCCACGACGTTCAATTTGCGCATGGCGCCCTGCTTTTTCTGGCGATGGTGCCCCATCCGGTCGATGATATTCCTCAGGGTATTGAGTGCGTCCACGATATAGGGCCCTTTGTTGAGCATTACACATTCCGCCCGGCCTGCCATTGCCGCATCGGTGATCTCTGCGCGAGTCACTACCCCTTTTTTTGCCTGAGTTTCCAGCACCTGCGTGGCCCAAATATTGGGAATAAAAGCCGCCTCACACAGCCACATGATCTCTTCCTGCACTTCCGAAAGGCGCTCCGGCCCCACCTCCACAGCAAGGTCGCCCCGGGCAGTCATCACACCAATACTGGGGCTTTTCATTGCCTGTAGCAGCAATCCAGGCAGTTGGTTAAAGGCATCTTTGTTCTCTATTTTCAGGATAATCCCCATCTCAGCCCCCTTCAGCAAAGCCAGTTGTTCCTGTAGTATCGCCACATCCGTCGGATTTCTCACATACGAGTAGCCCACGATATCGCCGTGCTTTACAATGAACGGCAGGTTTTTCAGGTCTTCTTCCGTGAGCGATTCCAGGTCCATGCGGGTATCGGGCAGGTTGATCCCCTTTTCGGAGCGCAGCTTACTGCCTTTGGGATTGCAGTTACGTATCACCACATCGAAATGCGTGTCGTGTACATTCAAAATTTTCCCAAAAATATTGCCGTCGTCAAACCATATCGCCTCCTCTGGCTTCACCCAGTCCACGATCTCCGGCATCGAAACAGAAATTCGTGCTGCCCGCTCCAGCTCTCCCTTGTCGCTATAGCTGGCCGATCGGGAGGACTTCACCTCCCGCCACACTTCCACCATGTCGCCCTTGCTTACGCGAATAGAGTCTTTTTTCTTGTGTTTCTTTTTTTTGGTGCCAGTAACCACGGTTCTCAGTTTAGGGCCCGCCAGGTCAAAGTAAATCGAGCAGCGCTTGCCCGTTTCGAGCTCGGCCTTCCGGATGTTTTCTACCATACGCATCCACGCCGATTCGGAGTCGTGGGCGCAGTTGATCCGCGCAATTTCCATCCCCGACTGCACCAAGCCTAGCACCTGGTCGTACTCGGTGGCTGCCGAGGGCAGGGTTACCATAATGTGGGTATGGTTTTTCTGATTCGAACTTTTGAACAATCGGCGGGCATTTTCGCCCAGGGCCTTTTTGCTTTGAATGAAATTAACCGGATGCTGGCCAAACGGAAACTTCCCTTCGAAATGGGTTCCTTCCAGGAGGTGGAGCAAGTAGAGGATGTTTTCGATATTCGCCAACACGTGCCGTTCCGAATGGCTGATGGACGACAGCCCCATGGTAGTGAGCTTTTCCTGTATTTTTCGCAAATCGAAGGTTCTCAGTCGCAGGTAGCGCAAGAAATTCAAGGCGCTGTAGGTATAATTAGGATGGACATCCGCCATGACGGATGCGAATTGGCGTTCGACCTCCAAAATGGATTTTTGGATAGGAAGAAGCACTTCTATCAATTCCCTTAACCGCTTCATTTAGACTCCCGCGTAGTCATTTATTT
>CAYUJK010000329.1:0-1401 GCA_964444895.1 uncultured Roseivirgaceae bacterium | reverse complement strand
ATGAAATTTCTGAGCCTGAACTCCAGCACCGTCACCGGCATCATCAACCGGCTGGAGCTCAAAGGCTACGTAGCCCGACTGCCCAACCCCACTGACAGGAGAGTGACGCACATCGCGCTCACCGAAGCAGGACTAAAACTACTGGACAATGCCCCCAATATTCTTCACGATAAATTGGCCGCTTACCTCGACACCCTACCCGACGATAGCCGAAGCATGATAGTCCGGGCGCTCGACATGATCATTCAGTCGATGGAGATCGAAAATATCGATGCCTCTCCGCTGCTCACCATTGAAGAACCGATCGACGATAAAACAGACTGACACACAGTTGTTTACAAATTATTTCTCGCCGCTTTTCCAGATACAAAAAGGCAAGTTAATGTGGCTCTTCCTTTTATTTAGCTATTATTCTTATTAAATTTGTTCTATAGAACGTATTTTGGATGATCAATTTTAAACCCATTTTTCATTCAAAAAACTCATTTTCAATCATGCCAAATAAAAAGCAAGAAATTATCGAAGCAGTGGTTGATTTCATTGAAAGCCAGGATTTCTCTAACATTAAAGCAGACATGCCTGGCTACGCTACTCCTCAAAAGCTCGTGTGGAGCAGCACCGGCTCGGGCTACACGCCCGATATTACTGCGGTAAAGGACAATACTTTACTTCTTTTCGTGGTAAAAGACCCCAATGAAGACGCCCAAAAGCAGGTTGAAAAGTGGAGGCTGTTTTCGTCCTATACCAGTGGAGAAAACAGAATTTGCTACATAGTGAGTATGACCCACCAGGAATTTACCGTGAAAAATATCCTGGAGGAAAACCAGATAAAAGCCAGAGTACTCACCGTAGCGGCATAAATCCAAATTATGATATTACCAAAAAGAAGGAAAATATACTCCATCGCAAAAATGGCATGGGCAGCTATTGTCTTTTCTGCCACGTGCAGCCCTGCCTGGAGCACCGCCCCGAGCGCTCCTACGCCCTTAATGCCTTCAGATAATTTTTCCGATTCGGGCTATATCAAGATACAATGGGATGACGACAACAATATCCCCAACGCTACTTTCAGACTGGAGCAGTCAGAAGACCCTGATTTCCAGGATCCAAAAGTAGTATATACCGGGCCCGACAGAGCTTCCTTCATATCCGGGCTGCCCAACGGCCACTACTACTTCCGCATAAGAACCGAGGTGGGCGATGAAATTTCTGAATGGTCTTCCACCATTTCCGTCAGGGTAAAACACCACAGCCTTACCATGGCGTTGAGCCTGGCATCGCTGGGCCTGGTAGTTTTCATGCTTACGGTGGCGGTCGTGATTTCCGGCGTAAAAAAATTTTCTAACCCAAAATAGTTTTAAGCAGTGTTAATGGATCAGGAATCGGCAATCATTTCCCAAA
>CAYUJK010000328.1:0-4676 GCA_964444895.1 uncultured Roseivirgaceae bacterium | reverse complement strand
GAAGATATCGCCACGGTGATGTATGGCAACCTGAAGCGCTACCTGGATCAGTTTTCTTCCGGATGGGTGTCATACCTGGCCCCGGCTAACATGAAAGACGTGAAAGAAAAGTGTATGATTCTGAAAAAGGAATTCGAAGAAAAGAACGAGATCAAAACGGGAACCGTGAAGGTAGTCAGCAAAAGGGGATAGAATTGGAAGTTGGAGGTTAGAAGTTGGAAGAGGACGCTCAGAAGGCCTCCGTGATGACCCTCAGAAATAAAAAACAAAAAGATAAAACCATTATGTACAATAAATCAATATTGACCCTGGGCTTAGCAGCCACCCTGCTCTGGGGCTGCAACCTGCCGCCACGGGAAAAAGACAAAAGCACGCTACGCGAAAAACACAACTACATCGTGCTGCTTGACCTCTCCGACAGGTTGATTGTAGAAAAAAACCAGCCGGAAAGAGACAAAGAAATCATCCGGCACATCTATTCTGTATTTGAAGAGAAAGTAAAAAAAGACCTCTACATCAAATCGCGCGATGAGATGCGTGTGGCCCTGGCGCCACAAATGGGTAGCCGGGTAGATCGCGATGAATTTGAAGACCGGCTGTATGTAAACATGAAAAACATTCAGAATGTGTACCGGAGGGCCAAAGAGAAAGAGCGGAGAGAAGATTTTTTTGCCAATCTCGACACGCTGTACAGCAGAGCAGTATTTAGCAAAAACCCCGAACACTACCACGGGGCCGATATCTGGAAGTATTTTTACGAAGACCTGAAGGTGGACTATTCCACGGACAGCCTCACCCAAAACTTCCTCTTTATTCTCACTGACGGATACCCGATAGTAGGCTCAAACCCTGTAAAACTAAGGGATATCAAAGACAGCTACCCCGGCCTCCACGTGATACTCCTGGAAGCCTCACCCCGGGAAAAAGACATGGAATGGGATCGCGTAGCCGAGATATGGAAAGAGTGGTTTGATAAAATCGGCGTAGAAAACTACACGCTTATCAAAAGAGGCGCCATCTCAAAAGAACTGGAGCAAATTCGCGAAGTGCTCACCGAAAAAAAAGCAACCTGACCAGGTTGCTTTTTTCTTTTCCTTCTCTACTCAAAATACCGCTTGGTAAGCCATTTGAGCAGCACTTCCTCTTCTGCCTTGGTGGTGCTTCGCTTCATGGAAATGCGATAGTAGTACCCTTCCGTTTCTTCCAGCTTCAGCTTCAAGGTCTTCATCATTCCGTCTCGCGCCACCAGCAGCTCCAGTTCATCGCCTATTTCCCTGTTTTCCAAGATGGTGTTGATCCCTCCCCTGTTTACCCGGTAGCCATCTATCGCTATTATTTCGTCGTCGGCGTTGAGGCCATATTTCCAGGCTGGTGTGCCCGCCTGCACCGACTTCACCACGGCGCTGCCACCACTCTCACTCAGGGAGGCGCCAAGTTTTTTCTTATCTTCTTTCATGAATGCGTCGCGGCTTACCTGCAAACCAGCCAGGCCCAGGTAGCGGTCGTAGTCGATTTCTTCCGTGCCATCTATGTATTTTTCATAAAACTCGTCCAGGCTCACACCCGCAAATTTTTCCAACGCGCTCTTCATTTCGGAGTCCGTAATGCCCCTGTCTTCTTTTTTATAATACTCCTCATACAGATACCGGAGCACCGAGGTGAGGTTGTGCCGGCCATTGGAATTGCCAATTATGAGCACATCTAACAGGGTAGAAACCACCGAGCCCTTCAGGTAGTAAGAAACCTGGGAGTTCACGCTATTTTCATTTGGGCGGTAGGCTTTTATCCAGGCATCGAAGCTGGAAAGGCTCACCGGCTGCACGCGATTTCCGGGAGTGTTTTCCATATTGGTAAAGCTCTCGCTTACCTTATCGAGGTACTGCCCTTGCGTCATGTAGCCCAGTTGGCACATGATAAGCTGGCTGAGATATGAGGTAACACCTTCCATCACCCAAAGGAGTCGTGTGTAGTTTTCATTGTCGTAGTCAAACGGCCCCAGCTCGGCCGGCCGCAGGCGCTTCACCAGCCACAGGTGGATGTACTCGTGGGCGGCCAGGGTAAGAAAGCTGTGGTACTTACCCGATGGGTAGTACGTCCAGCGGTTTACTTGTAGCGTAGTGGAGTTGATGTGCTCCAGCCCGCCACTGCCCTTTTCCAGGTTATGCACAATGAAGAGGTAATCATCGTTCGGGTTTTCGCCAAACATCTGCACGAGACCTTCTATGATGCGGGTGAGGTCTTGCTTCAGCGTTTCTTCGTTGTAGTTGCCCTCGCCATACATGGCTATCCTGTGCTCTATACCCGCCGCGTTGAACACAATTTCTTTGTGATTTCCAATTTCGATTGGGCAGTCGGCCAGTTGATCATAGTCTTTGGCCTTAAAAAACCAGCCCTCACGTGGTATGCGGGGCAGCGCAGTACTTACCAACTTCCATTCTTTGAAGGGGATGACCTCCAGCTCGCTTCCAAGTCCTTTGTAGCCCTCGGGGTACATGAAAACGCTGGTGCCATTCAGGTATCCGTGGTCTGCATCAAGGAAACTGGTACGCACCGACATCTCATAGGCATATACATTATACCGCGCCACAACATCTTCTCCTTTTGTCTTGTGAATCCTCCAGGTATTTTTTGCTATCTTCTCCACCCTCAGGGATTTGCCTTCGGCAGAAACTGCGTCAAAGGCATCCACATTCTTCGAAAACTCGCGTACCAGGTACGATCCCGGCGCCCATACGGGCATTTTCAGGTCAATATAATCCTGTTTGAAACCACCAAGCACCACCTCTACTTCGAAGTAGTGCGTGTGCGGTTCCGGCATAGAAAGCTTGTATCGGATAGATTCCGCGGCGAATAGCGATGTCATAGTAAACAAAATTATCATTAACGTTAATCCAGAACTCCTCATCATATATCGATTTCGTGTAAAATAGAACCTTTGCCAAAAATAGAAATAATGTTGTATTGCGCAGACATTTCTTTTTAGAGAACCTCCTTCCTGAATAAAATATCCGAAACGGAGATACTACTCACGGCAAGGTTTGAATAAAAACCTTCTTTTTTCTACATTTAAAAAAATTTTTTCTTTTGAGCAGATTCTTACATAGGCTTTTAGGGGTATTTTTTCTCGTAATATGCTTTTCTGGCGCATTGCGTGCGCAAGAGTATGCAGAAATCAATATTTTCCGACCTAAACAATTCCAGGGAGGCGCCATTATTTTTCAGGTTTTGGTAAACGACGAAGTAGTAGCCCGGCTTGGCAATGGCAGCCGTGCCACCTACAAAGTGTATTCCGAAGGTCCGGTAGAGCTGAAACTCAAGGCTTCGGTCTACAACTCCAAAACCATCAATTTCGGTGTGGTAAATGGCGATAGCTATTACATCAAAGCCGGTTTTGACGATGCCGTGGGCGCAAGACTCACCTTTGTACAGATGAGCGACTATGATGGCCTGCAGGCATTTGAAGACCTTTCTCAATACCACCGAAAAAATGTAAAAATAGTTGAAGAAAATCGCGAAAAGCCCGTGGTGAAGCACTTCACTCCCATCACCGAAAAAGCTCCAGAATTTGAAAAAACGGATGGCAGCAAACCGCGTATTGGCTGGATTAATCCGAAAGTCTACACAACGGAAACGGATGTAGAAGTGATCAATATAGATGCCTGTGTACGCTCTGATGCTTCCCAAGTGGCCATCAGGCTGCTCCACAACGGCGCTGAGATTCAGAGCCTTAAAGATATTCCCACGCAAAGCAAAGGCAACTGCTCTTTTAACTTCATCAGCAATCTCACCCTGCACTCCGGCGAGAATAAAATCGAAATCATTGTCGCAGATGCGTTTGGGGAGTCGCAGGCTACGCGCATGGTAACATATAACAAGAAGCAAGAGGCGGTTGAGATAAAAAAACTGGCACTGGTAATTGGAAATAGCAACTACAGAGCACTCACCAGGCTACAAAATCCGGCCAACGACGCCAGGGCCATGGCTGCCGCACTGGAAAAGCTGGGCTTCGAGGTAATGAAATACGAAGACCTGAACTACCAGGGCATGAAGCGTGCTATTGGCGAATTTGGCGTAGCGCTTGACAACTACGAGGTAGGCCTCTTTTATTACGCCGGCCACGGTGTGCAGTATGATGGCGCCAACTACCTGATCCCTGTAGATGCCAATATTACGAACGAAGCCGAAATAGAATACGAATGCGTAGATGCCGGGAGCGTGCTATCGAAAATGGAAATGATGCAGACAAAAGTAAACATCATTATCCTGGATGCCTGCCGCGACAATCCCTTTAAGTTTTCGTCCAGCCGGTCGGCAGCTTCTCCGGGACTCACCGGCATGGATGCACCCGTGGGAACCATCATCGCTTACGCCACCGCACCGGGCAGGGCAGCCAGCGATGGCGTGGGAAAAAACGGCCTCTACACCGAAGAACTGCTGAGCTACATGTTTCGCCCCCAACTCAAGGTGGAAGACTTATTCAAGCAGGTGCGAATAAATGTGATGGAAAAAACCAATAACCGGCAGATCCCCTGGGAGACGTCTTCGCTCATTGGCGATTTTTATTTTGTGAACTAATGGTAATATTTAAAATCAGATAGAATGAAAAAATTGTTATTCCTGTTGGCGTTGAGTACGCTGATTTTTTCCGCCGCTCAGGCCCAGTTTAAGGTAGGGAT
>CAYUJK010000327.1:0-4678 GCA_964444895.1 uncultured Roseivirgaceae bacterium | reverse complement strand
GAGACACTGATCGAGAATTGCCCGGATCAAGATGAACAGAACCAAAAATCCAAATTATCCCCCGATCCCGAAAATCCTGATTCTGACATTTTCCCACCAAGCTTCTTCCCCTCACCCCAAAAGCCATCTTCTTTGCCGGGGTTTTTTGGGAATTGTTTTGTAATATTGAGGGTGTGGTATGCTACACAGTGTTGATTATTAATATAGGCAAGTTGAACTAATATTTATTTCATGGGCATATTCTCTAAACTAGCCGATAGTCGTAAAAAAGGAACTACAAGAGGGTTCTACTTTGGTGCGACTGAAGCTGAAGGAGAAAACGTTCAAGGTCAGGATCTGCTCGAATTTTTCGATGACTATCTGAATATTCTGCCTCTAGTAAAGGAGGGAAGGTTCATATTCCTGGGACGAAAAGGAGTAGGAAAAAGTGCAATTGCTAAATTTATTAAGGACAGTGCTGAAAGAGAAGATGATTCATTCGCTTCACTTATTAAGATGCATGATCTGGAATTGGAGAAGCTAATTCAGGGTGATACTTTCAACGAATTTGAAAATAAAGAAGCAGTAATTTTTGAATGGTTAATACTAGTTAGATTAATCAAATTAATAATTAAAAATGAGTCAGCTAAATGGACCAACGAATATACCAAGTTGAGGAGGTTTATCGAAAGAAATTCAGGAATTGTCAATATTGATAAATTTTTGATTAAGGAAGTTATAAAAAACCAAGATTTCGAAGTGTCATTTGAACCTTTGAGGCATGCATTTGGTGGTGTTTTCAAAAACCACTTTGGAACAAAAACAGTGAAGGCTCCTTTTCATCAACTTATTCCTGCTTTACGAGAGGTGGTACATTCAATTGTAAGACATCAAGTGAATATAGAAAAAGAATTCTGGTTGATGTTTGATGACCTAGACATAAGTTTTCATGAGAATGGGGCAAATCAAAAAATGATCACTGAACTTTTAAGAATTGCAAAGCACTACAACAATGATATACTACAAGGGACAACTTCGCGTATCATAGTTTTCTTAAGAGATGATATAAAAAGGAGAATTGAATCGAACTACCCCGACACTGCTAAGATTTTTTCTAGCTATGAAATATTGATCAATTGGTATGATCATCAGACATTCAAAATGGATGAAAATATCACAAATCTAAAAAGCTTTATCAATAGGAGGATTGAACTTAATTTTAGGAAGAATAATATTAGTTATGATGTAAATGATCCCTGGGCAACCCTGATACCCGATGACGATTATGAATATCAAAATAAGTCATCCTTTAAATACCTTATCGACTTTACTTTTTACAGGCCAAGAGATTTGGTTCTTTTTTTTTCGAACGTAGGATTACGGGATTATAAGTTTCCACTGGATCCCAATACCATAAAGCTTTTATTAAGAAAGTACGTCACGGCAAATATTATAGAAATCAAAAATGAATTGGGGTTGAATTTCAGCCGAGATGAAATTAATCTTCTTTTCGATCGAGTATTTCCCTACCTGAGTACCCATCCTCACCTAACAAGAGATAAATTTTGTGAATATTTAAAGGGGCTTGAATTTAAAAAGGAAAGTGAAGAGATATTTAAACTTCTGAAAGAGTATGCACTCATAGCTTTCAAAAACCCACAAGGAAAACTTTTCTTCGAACATAGAGGTAATCGAATTAGCGACGAGGAATCAAAGTACTTTCTTATTACACTACCTAAGTGTATTTATCATAATTATGCAGATATCAATTAGAAAAGGATAGTATTCGCTATTAGTTGTAAAGATCAGGTGAGTTTAGGAAGCCATTAATTAGGGAAAGTGGGATTTTGGTTGTATAAATATTGAACCGACCTAGTAGCTTGTAGAATTGTTCCAAAAAAAGTTATGAAAACAATACTTCCAATATTAATAGTTCTCCTTTTAACATCCTGTTTACAAAGCAAGGATGAGAAAACAAATAGTGATTTGTACAAGACCGTTTCTTTAAAATTTGCAAAGATTCTGGTGCAAGTGCCAGCGAACTATGTTCGGTCAAGTTTTGATGAATACGAAAAGAAACTCATAGAATCTGATAGGGACGAATTCTTAAAGGGCCTCGACCTTCAAAGTTTAAATGGTTTAAGAAGCCTCCCCGTAGCAATAGAGATTTATGCGGACAGTACCAATTTTTTGAATTATATATTATTTCAAGACGGTGAGCATGTTATGTTAACAAAGCCTATTGCACAACAGTATCTTCAGGTGCTTAAAGGACATTTAGAAAGATCATGGGGGTCGTTGGGCCTTAGCTATGACCTGAAAGAAAAGAAATTTTTCTCAAATGGAAACTCGCAGGTGATTAAAATAAAATATAAAACAGCAATTAGAGATTACAAGAAATATCAAACCCAGTACATAGTATCCGGGCGAACTAAAACGATTGGAGTAATTGTCAGTACTGTCCAAGATATCGATTCCGATGACATTGTAGGAAGAATAAAGATGTAGCCAGGCCAAAATTATTTGCAAGAGATGGAGACTTTCAGACGCAGATTAGCATCCGCTTACAAACTCACCCATTTGACGCAGGGAATTTAAGCCTAGTCCACTCCCCCAATTCCCCCTTCCCCCTTTCCCAAATCAAAATAATCCCCTATTTTTGCCCGCACATATTTTATTGTCAATTATGCGTACTGAATGCAGGCTATACCATCACCACTTCCATCACCATTTCTCCCCCGGAGAAAGGCATTCCCATTAATAGTTGACAAATTTTTTTCCATACATTTATAAACCTTTAAAAATCAGTATTTCATGAACAACGTGTTGCGTTTAGCTGTCCAGAGCAAGGGGCGATTGAGTGAAGATTCCATCCGCCTGATCAAGGAGTGTGGGATCAAAACGAGCAACGGCGTCAGCAAGCTTAAGTCCGAAGCGCTCAACTTCCCCATGGAGTTTCTCTTCCTCCGCGACGACGATATCCCCGACTACGTGGCCGACGGCGTGGCCGATATCGGCATAGTAGGGGAGAACGTGGCCGAGGAAAAGGGAAAGGACATCGACATCGTAAAGCGGCTGGGTTTTAGCAAGTGCCGCCTCAGCCTGGCCCTGCCCAAGTCGGTAGAATACACCGGACCCTCCTTTTTCGAAGGTAAAAAAATCGCCACTTCCTACCCGAAAATATTGGGCGACTTCCTCAAAAAGAACAATATAAACGCCGAAATCCACGAAATTTCAGGCTCCGTAGAGATTGCGCCGGGCATAGGCCTGGCCGATGGCATCTGCGACATCGTGAGCTCTGGCAGCACCCTGCTCAGCAACGGCCTGAAAGAGGTGGAGGTGATCTTCAAGTCGGAGGCCGTGATGATCGGCCACCAAAACCTCAGCGCCGAAAAGCAGGCTATCCTGGCGCAGCTCCTGTTTCGCCTGGAGGCCGTGCAACACGGAAAAAACAATAAATACATCCTGCTGAATGCCCCCAACGAATCGCTGGAAACCATCGTGAAGTTGCTGCCGGGCATGCGCAGCCCCACCGTGCTGCCCCTGGCCGAGAAGGGCTGGAGCTCCATCCATTCCGTGATCAACGAGGACGAATTCTGGGAGAAAATAGACCAGCTGAGAAAGGCCGGCGCCGAGGGCATCCTCGTGGTGCCGATAGAAAAAATGATCTTATAAAAACGCCAACGGAACAGACGTGAACACTTATATCAATCCGAACCGGGAAGAAATGGAGGCCATCGTTACCCGTCCGGCCCTCGACCTCAAGAAGCTGCAAAAGGTGATCAAGCCCATCCTGAAGAGCGTGCGGCGGCGTGGCGACAAGGCCCTGCTGCGTTTTGCCTTTGAGTACGACCACGCGGAGCTGAAGAGCCTGGTGGTGACAGAAGAGGAAGTGGACGCGGCGGAAAAAATGGTGAGCGACGACCTGAAAGCGGCTATACACCAGGCGGTGAAGAACATCAGCAAATTTCATGAGGCCCAGGTGCAGAAAGAACTGCGGATGGACACCATGAAGGGCGTTACCTGCTACCGGCGTTCCGTGCCCATTGAGCGGGTAGGTTTGTACGTTCCCGGCGGCACAGCCCCTCTTTTCAGTACGGTGCTCATGCTGGGCATCCCGGCCAAAATAGCCGGTTGCCCGGAGATCGTGCTCTGCACCCCTTCGGATAACGAAGGCAATATCCATCCGGCTATTTTGTATGCAGCTAAAGTGGTGGGCATCCCCAGGGTGATCAAGGCGGGCGGCGCACAGGCCATTGCGGCTATGGCGTATGGCACGGAGTCGGTGCCGAAAGTCTATAAAATATTTGGTCCTGGAAACCAATACGTGACCGCCGCGAAGCAGTATATCAGCCAGCGCGGTGTGGCCATCGATATGCCTGCCGGGCCTTCTGAGGTGGCGGTGTATGCCGACGAAACGGCGATCCCTGAATTTGTGGCCGCCGACTTGCTCTCCCAGGCCGAGCACGGCGTGGACAGCCAGGTGTTGCTGGTGTCGACATCAGAAAAGGTAGTAAAAGAATGCCTTGTGGAAGTAGATAAGCAATTGGAAAACCTTTCGCGCAAGCGCATTGCCGAGCAGTCGCTGGCCAAGAGTTTTGCGGTAGTGGTGAACACTGAAAACGAGGCCGTGGACTTGCTGAATGAATACGCAGCCGAGCACCTGATTTTGTCGGTAAAAGACCCTGAGAAGGTGGCG
>CAYUJK010000326.1:3444-4683 GCA_964444895.1 uncultured Roseivirgaceae bacterium | reverse complement strand
TCTTCTACATAGTGCCTCCAAAGCCGCTCTGCATCTTCTCCGGCATAGTCAACGCCAATGCGTTTGGAGGTCTTAATTTCTTCCGCCGAAAAACACCTGCCTACATCTTCTATCCATATCGTATCACCCAGCAGGTCGAGTCCATAGTGGTGTGTTTTGATGCCCAATGCCTGTGAGAGGGCGCCCGGTCCGCGAGATATGTTTTTCCGGGGATCGGCGATATTTCTTCGCTTCATCATCAATTCTTTACCATCAAAGGGCATCACACTCCTCACCAACACGGCATCGGCCAGCCCTTCCACATTCGTGACTACATTAAACAAATGGTGTATACCGTAGCAGAGGTACACGTAGGCTCTGCCGCCCTGGTGATACATGACTTCCGTTCTGGCTGTGCGCCGGTTATTGTTGGCATGGCAAGCCTTATCATCCCGGCCACAGTAGGCCTCTACCTCGGTGATAATCCCGGCTGTAAGACGCCCGTCGAAACGGGTGCAGAGCGCCTTGCCCAGCAGCTCCGTGGCCACCAGATTTACATCGGCGCGGGTATAAAAGTCTCCTGTCAGTTTCATTCGCAGCATTCCTGTACCGTTCATCTGGCATTAGTGGACAAATAAAAGTATTTGCGCACAAAATGATCAAGCAGATTCTTATTTTTGCTTCCTTCTAAACAAAAACTTTGACTATTATGAAACACTTGAACATTAAAAGCTTAGTATTCGCGCTTGCCATGCTAACATTCGCCTGGCAAGCCGAGGCCCAGATAGAGATGCCCGCTGCCAGCCCTTCGGCATCTTTCAGCCAGAAAGTTGGTCTTACTGATGTAAAAATAACCTACTCACGCCCCAGCGCCAAGGGTCGAACCATTTTCGGTGGCCTGGTGCCCTACGGAGAGCTTTGGAGAACCGGCGCCAACGCCGCTACCAAGCTGGAGTTTAGCGACGACGTAAAGATCGGCGGCAAGGAAATCAAAGCCGGCACGTACAGCCTGTTCAGCATCCCCGGCGAAAGCGAGTGGACGATCATCATCAACAAAAACCCTAACCAGGGCGGCACCGGCCAGTACAAGCAGGAAGAAGACGCTGCCCGGTTCACGGTAAAACCCAGCAAAACGGGCTATAAATTCGAGACCTTTACCATCGGTATTGACAACGTGCAGGGCGAATCTGCCGATATCCAGATTATCTGGGAAAACACGCTGGTTTCTTTCCCGCTGGAAGTAGAGGTTGACAGCAGGGT
>CAYUJK010000326.1:2250-3344 GCA_964444895.1 uncultured Roseivirgaceae bacterium | reverse complement strand
AAAAAAATGGCCCAGGAAGCTGGAAATCAGCAGTATGTGAAATTCAATGAAGACTCTATAGCGGAGTGGAAGAAGAAGTAGACGTATTCTGTGACCGGCGTTTTGACATATCGTTTTGATGTGTGATGAGTATTCGGTGTGGCGTGTAGGTTACGCGCTGCGCCGAATATTTTATTTAGGGTCGTAGTGAATGGTGGCCTCGTAGCCAAATCTTTCCTTTACTTTCCATTCTATTTTTTCGCATATTTCATGGGCATTCCGGATGTTCATCTCCCCATCCAATACAATGTGAAACGTGAGTTCTGTGTGTCTCCCATACTTATGAATGTGGAAATGATGCGCCTGGAGGTCTCTGCTAGCCACTTCCTCGCATAGTTCCCTTATTTCCTGCTTCAGGGCTTCAGTGGGTCGCTCACCCATTAGTGGGCTGATGGCTCGTTTCATGATTTCGTACGTAGCCTGGAAGATCAACAACGATACGACGATGGACAACACCGAGTCTACCCACCAGAAATACGGGTTGACAAAAATACCTACCAGCACTACCACGGAAGAAATGGCGTCGCTGCGATGATGCCAGCCATCGGCGTGCAGGGTTTCAAAGCCCGACTTTCTCCTGGCCCAGAATGCATACTGCGCCAATCCCTCCTTAAGCAGTATTGAAATAACGGTGACCACAATGGCCGACTTCTTATAGGTAATGGCTTCATGTGCTACGAGGCGCTGAATGCCCTCGCTCAAAAAGTTAAACCCTATGACGCCGAGGATTACCCCGATGATCAGGGCAGCGATTAAATCGGCGCGACCATGCCCGAAAGGATGTTCCTTATCAGCCGGTATTTTGGAGATGCGCGCCGTAATCAGTACAATGACGGAGCTAAAGGAATCCGACAAGGTGTGCCAGGCATCGGCGATCAAAGCCAAGGAATGACTGGACACCCCAGCCCAATACTTAAAGACGAACAAGAGAAGGTTTACCACTACCGATAGCCATCCCTGCTTTTTGAGGTACTTTTCAGGATTGTCCGCTGCGCTTGTGTGTGCCATTGTCCAGGCAAATTAACACAATTTCCTTTTTGCCCTACAGCGAACAT
>CAYUJK010000326.1:0-2150 GCA_964444895.1 uncultured Roseivirgaceae bacterium | reverse complement strand
GAAACTTATGATTAAAAAAGTTCATGGTCGTTTCATTTGCTTTTGCGAGATATTGTTATGAAATTTATCCCACGCAACACCCCTAAACTCAATTTTTTTAGGTCATGAAAAAGCTTTTTGTCTTTTTGCCTTTTGCGGTTTTACTTTTTGTATTGCTCTCCATGAGGCCTGTGCCTGATGCCAACAAAAACAACGTGCACAAGATCAGCGGGCTGGTAAGCGATATTTACCTGGCCGGCACCAGCGATATCGTGCTGAAGCTGATCGACGACAACCACTTTTACTACATCACACGGGGAGTAGAAGAAGGCCTCGACTACACACAACTGAAAGCAGCGCTGCTCTACAAGGACGTGAAGATTGAGTACGTGAGGCACTGGTCTATCCTCAATGCGTCGGGAAGCGTGCGGCCCATATATCAACTTCATTTCGACGACGACGTAGTGTATTCTTCCTGGAAGTAAATCCCATATTATTCGTTATTTTCTTTGCACCTTAGCGCTATTCCGTTTACATTTCTGAGATAGTGAATACGTAGTTTGCTATCCCACACAATAGCAGCTACACCTGGCGACTCTCCCGCCGGAGAGCCAATATTAAACATGATTGATGGTGAATTTGTAGAAAAAATGTAGAACCCCTATGGACGAAATTAAAAAGGTAGAACTGCGCGCGCTGAACCAGGAAGACTACCAGGAATTGAAAGAATCAATGATCGAGGCTTACCGAAACTGGCCCGATTCGCACTGGCGCGAAAGCCAGATCAATTTACTGCTGGATGTTTTTCCCGAAGGGCAGATAGCGGTGCTGGTAGACGAAAAGGTGGTGGGCTGCGCGCTGTCCATCATCGTAAAATATGAGCTATTCGGCGACGAGCATACCTACAAGCAGATTACCGGAAATTACACCTTCAAAACACACAACTACAACGGCGACGTGCTCTACGGCATTGACGTATTTATTCGTCCTGAATATCGGGGATTGCGACTGGGAAGACGCCTCTACGATGCCCGCAAGGAGCTGTGCGAAAACATGAACCTGAAAGCCATCATCTTTGGCGGGCGCATACCCGGCTACCACAGGTATGCCGACGAACTAAGCCCGAAAGAATACATGCGGAAGGTGAAGTTCAAAGAAATCTACGACCCGGTGTTGAGCTTTCAGCTTTCAAATGATTTCCATATAAAAAAAGTGATACAGCACTACCTTCAATCGGACAAGGAATCGAAAGAATACGGTGTGCTGCTGCAATGGGACAACATCTACTACGAGAAAAACCCCGACCGCTCCTTTTCTAACAAAACCGTCGTTCGCCTGGGGCTGGTGCAATGGCAGATGCGCCCCTACAAAGGCCTGGAGGAGTTGTTTGAACAGATTGAATACTTTATCGACGCCGTATCGGGGTATAAAAGCGATTTTGCCCTGTTCCCGGAATTTTTCAACGCGCCCCTCATGGCGCAGTATAACCACCTTTCGGAACCCGAGGCCATCAGGGAACTGGCCAAGTACACCGATGAGATCAGGGAAAAATTTGTATCGCTGGCCATCAGCTACAATGTAAACATCATCACGGGCA
Organism: uncultured Roseivirgaceae bacterium; assembly: GCA_964444895.1. GTDB lineage: Bacteria > Bacteroidota > Bacteroidia > Cytophagales > Cyclobacteriaceae > CAJXNP01. The sequence goes on along the minus strand of CAYUJK010000326.1, from coordinate 574 downwards.
GCCTGCCGTATATGCGGGACAACAAGCTGTACAATGTGGGCTACCTGTGCCGCCGAAACGGGTCGGTAGAGGAGTTTGAAAAGCTGCACGTAACGCCTGACGAAGAGAAATTCTGGGGCATGGTGGGCGGCGAAAAAATCCAGGTATTCGAAACCGACTGCGGACCTATCGGTGTCCTGATCTGCTACGACGTAGAGTTTCCCGAACTGCCCCGCCTGCTGGCCGAAGAAGGAATGAAAATCCTTTTCGTGCCCTTCCTGACCGACACCCAAAATGGCTACTCCAGGGTGCGGTATTGCGCCCGGGCCAGGGCCATAGAAAACGAATGCTATGTAGCTATCGCCGGTAGCGTGGGCAACCTGCCCAAAGTGCATAACATGGATATCCAGTTTGCCCAGTCGGTGGTATTCACGCCCTGCGATTTCGCGTTCCCCACCAACGGCATCAAGGCCGAGGCAACCCCGAATACGGAGATGATACTGGTAGCCGACGTGGACATAGAGCTGCTTCGTGAACTACACAACTACGGCGCCGTGAGGAACCTGAAAGATCGCCGCACGGATATCTACGACCT
>CAYUJK010000325.1:3040-4698 GCA_964444895.1 uncultured Roseivirgaceae bacterium | reverse complement strand
TCAGGAACTTATTTCTATTTTATCAATTTGAATAAGTTCAATGCCACATTCAAAGGCAGCGTAACAATTTTGAAATAGCTTTTAAACCAAGGAACATGATTTTTGACCCCGGCACAGGAAAAAAAATGAAAGGAGCTTTTGTTGCTTTTCTACTGGTTTTGGCGAGCACCTATGCGCACGCCCAACAGCCCTACTACTTTAGCCAGTTCTTTAAGGTAGCGCCTGCATTCAACCCCGCCTTTACGGGGCTGGACGACTATTTGGACGTGAACCTCATGCACCGGAGCCAGTGGGGAGGCTTTGAGGGCGCGCCTACTACGCAATACCTTGGGGCGTTCAAAAGCTTGAGGCGAATGCAAGAAGTGTCTATTAAGGAATATTCACTACGCATCAGCAATCCCTATGCTTATGACAGCCTGCTTTCCATTCCTGCTACCATCAAGAGCAAGTTGAAGCACGGTTTTGGCGGTTTCGTAGTACGCGACGCTTTTGGGCCCCTTACCCAATTGAAGGCAAACCTGAACTACAGCTTTCACTATGAGCTGAACAACGATCTTTTTTTGGCTGTTGGGCTCTCTGCCGGGGTGAGTAATTACAGGTTGAACCTGGACAGGATCACATTGGAACAAGAAAATGATGCTGTGTATAATTCACTCCTGGAGCAGGGCGGCAACGTCAGTGCACTTACCGTGACGCCGGGTGTAGCGCTTGTAGGGTCGCAGTTTTATTTAGGCTATTCGGCCTCAAATGCAGTGAGTTTTCAGCTTCAGGATATGGGCTTAAGCGATAATATCTCTTCGCTGGTGCACCACGTAATGGCCGGCTATCAGCACCCCCTGGGCGACAGAGTTCATCTGCAGGCTTCCACTTTTTTTTACTACATGGATAATACAGCGAATAGCCTTGATGTGAATGTTAAGTTTAATTTCAATCGCAAGGGCTACGCCGGAATCTCCTACCGCACTACGAATGATCTCGTGGCATTAGCAGGAATTACTTTGCAAAATAAATTTCAAATCGGATATTCGTACGATATGAGAGTGGCCGGAAGGAATGATCTCACCAACAATGCACACGAAATTTCCCTGGGCCTCATGTTGTTTAACGATGATTTAAAAACCCCCTATTTATGGTAACGGGATTCAGGATGCAAGATGCAAGATACAGGATGCAGGAAGCAGGACAGAGGATACAGCAGAGAGTTAGCGTAAAAAGTAGAAATAACAAGGTATTTTGGCTGGTGATTGTGCTATTCTGGGTAATGAGCACTGCTAATGCACAAAATTATTCCTTTACCAAGCCCGTTCGTCTTTCGAAAAATGTGAACAGTACGGTAGAGGAAAGTCTGCCGATTCTATCTGTTACCGCAGACACCTTGTTCTTTGTCAGGTCTTTATACCAGGGTAATGTGGGCGGGAAGTCTGCCGGCCAGGATATATGGATGAGTGTAAAGGACAACGCCGGGAACTGGACTTACGCTCACAACGATCTCCCTGCTTTGAACAATAAGCGCAACAATGCAGTGATTGGCATCGATACGTCGGGAACTACCCTGTATTTGTTAGATTCGTACAGCCCGGCAGAAGTTAACCTGAAAGGAGTATCCAAAACCACCGCGCGAAGCAAGAGTTACCTGGAGCCCGTGTCTGTGAAGATCA
>CAYUJK010000325.1:0-2940 GCA_964444895.1 uncultured Roseivirgaceae bacterium | reverse complement strand
TCCAAAACCACCGCGCGAAGCAAGAGTTACCTGGAGCCCGTGTCTGTGAAGATCAAGGGATTGACACCCCGTGGCTCGTTCGTGGGGTTTTATATGGCGCCTACGGAAGATATACTGCTCATTTCCATGCAGGGACCCACTTCCCTGGGAGAGGAAGATATCTATGTGAGCCTCAAAGACGAAACCGGAGAATGGTCTGCGCCCATAAACCTGGGTCCCAATATCAACACCAATGGCTTCGAAATTTCACCCTTTTTGTCGAAAGACAAGCGCACGCTGTATTTTGCGAGTAGTGGTCATGAGGGCTATGGCGATGCGGATATATTCATGAGCAGGAGACTGTATGACAACTCGTGGGTGCTGTGGTCCAAGCCGGTGAATCTTGGCGAAGAAGTGAATTCGAAAGAGTTCGACGCGTACCCTTTCGTGGCAGAGAATAAAAAGGAATTGTACTTTGTGAGCAATCGCAATAGTACCAATGCAGACATCTATATGTCGAATGTGATAGAAGTATACCAGGAAGAAAACAGGGCAGAAATTAATCCCTCAAAATATAAGCTCAGCGAAACAGAGATTCAGGCATTGCTTGGGATGCCCATCACCCGCACGGTGTATTTTGATTTCGGGTCGTTTCATATAAAAGAAGGCTCCAAAGAGCTGTTGGATTTTCTTGCGGATAAGCTCATGGAAAACCCTGAGTACAACGTAGAGCTGATTGGCCATACGGACAATGAAGGCTCAGATCAATACAACCTGGAGTTGAGCCGCAGAAGGGCTTCTGAAATAGAACGTTACCTGATCGACTATGGCGTTAAAGGTTCACGTCTTGCTACCAAAGGAGTAGGAAAAACACGGCTTTTGTACGCGGCTGGCACGGAAGAGGAACTGGCCAAAAACCGGCGGGTTGAAATCTTTTTCACCAAAGATAAATTCTGACAACGAGCCGCTTTATGGCGGAGTACGTGCTATCTTTTGGTGGAAATAAGGCCTACGCTTTTTGAACGGCATGTCATCCTAATGAGAATGATCAGTGCCGAAGTTGCTGTTAGTAAGCCAATAAGGAAAATGGAAGCCTCAATGCTCCATAGGTCGGCAATGATACCCGTCAAAACAGCGCCGATGGCATACCCGAGGTCGCGCCACAGCCTGAATATTCCGATGCTCGCTGCGCGGTCTTTTGGGTGCGTATTTTCCGCTACGGTAGCCAGAAAAGTAGGATATACCATCGCCGTGCCCCATCCCAACAGGGAAGACAGCACCACGAAGTGCATCACCGATACGGCCCAAACCATAGAAAACAGCGCTATAGCCTGGATCAACATACCTATATATAGCATGTTTTTTTTGCAGAACCGGTCGGCCATTTTTCCGGTGAACAATTGCCCCATTCCCCATACCGCCGGGTATACAGCTGTTACAATTCCGATTTGCTCCAGTGAAAAGCCTCTTGAAGCCAGCATGATGGGAAATATCCCCCAAGCCATGCCGTCGTTGAGGTTGTTGATGAGTCCGGCCTGGGTAACTGACCCCAGGTTGGGATGGCGCCAGGTGGTTTGCCAGAAAATATTTTTGAGCTTGGGGATTTTGTTCGTTGTGGTTTCTTTGGCTACGTGATGTTGGGTGTCTTTTATCAGGAAGATACTCGTGCCGAGTCCCAGGATAGCCAGCCCGATGCCCAGGTAAAAAGGGTAGGGGCGCAGGCCATATTCGCCCGCTATCCATCCTGTTAAAAAAGCGGTCACAGCTACCGCCAGGTATCCGGCAAACTCATTCAGACCCATGGCAAAGCCTCTTTGCTTTTCGCCCACGAGGTCGATTTTCATCACTACCGTACTTGACCAGGCAAGTCCCTGGTTGATGCCGAGCAACACATTGGCGGCTATCACCCAGTTCCAGTCGGGTGCGGCCATTAGCAAGAAAGGCACAGGGATGCCCACCACCCAACCCGCGATGAGCAGGTTTTTTCGCCCAAAGGTATTGGCCAAAGTGCCGGTGTAATAGTTGGTGATTGCTTTTACCAGTCCAAAGACAATAATAAAGGAAAGGATGGCGGTTTTGGCTGCCATAGCAAATTCCTGTTCGGCTATTTGTGGAAGGATGCTGCGTTCCATGCCCACCATACCGCCTACAAAGCCGTTCACTATTACCAGTAGCGTGAATTGCCTCCAGTTTTCGCGGAGGCCGAGTTTTACGGTGTTCATATTTGTTATTGTTTTACAGCACAGCGGTTTGCGCCAGCTTCCAGGTCTGCCATGTTGAAGTCGCCGATGTTTCCTTTTTTGTTGATTCCGGCTATGGTAAGGTAGTTAGCGGGCGAGGCAGGGAGCCGCGAGAGGATGCTCTCTGTAAATTTCTCCCGTTCAAACGAAAGCGCTTTTATGGTAGTTCGGAGCTGGCCGAGGGAGGCTTTGACCATGGGGCTCCCTACATCTACTGATTTGGATATGTGTGCGGGCAGCACCCAGGTGTTTTGGTCGAATGACATCAATCGCCTCAGGGAATCATAGAGGGCGTGCGCCTTGCGTACCGACTCGTCGCCCCCGGCTTTCAGGTCCGGCCTGCCAATACCGTCGGTAAAGAGGGTGTCGCCGGAGAACAGTGCAGTGCTTTTGATTAAGAAAGATGCGCTTTCCCAGGTGTGTCCCGGGGTGTGCATCACCTCGAGTTCGGCCTTTCCTATTCGGAGTCGTTCGCCGTCGTCAACCGGTGTAAATCCATACGCTGTTTGTGCGGAGGCCGCCATCAGATGCTGGGCTCCAGTAGCCCTGGCTAACTCGCGTGTCCGGGATACGTAATCGGCGTGAATGTGGGTGTCCGCTACCTTAGTAATGGCCCACCCGTGTTGCTTGGCCAGCGTTTGGTAGACCGTAGGATCAAGTGAGGCGTCAACTACCATAGCCTCATCATCTGAGCCTATGATATAGGAAAGGCATCCTTTTG
>CAYUJK010000324.1:1630-4749 GCA_964444895.1 uncultured Roseivirgaceae bacterium | reverse complement strand
GCCATCGAAGCCATCACCGGCGACCAGGAGCCTACGCGCAAGATGGTGGAGACCTACAAAAGAAGGCGGCAGTTGGTTCTTGACGGACTAAGCCAGATCCCGGGCATAAAAAGCAACAAACCTGGCGGTGCTTTCTATGTATTTCCTGATATTAGCCATTTCTTTGGCAAATCTGACGGTGAATCTACCATCAATACTGCCGAGGATTTCGCAATGTACTTGCTGAACAAAGCCCATGTTTCGGTAGTAACAGGCGATGCTTTCGGGGCGCCCAACTGTATCAGGCTTTCGTATGCCGCATCGGACGAAAACCTGAAGGAAGCCCTGTTGAGAATTAAAAATGCTTTAGCCAATTTGAAATAACATGATGAACAAGAAGCTTCTGGGGATATTCGATGATTTCTTTGACCTGAATATACTGGTCATAGGCGACGTAATGGTAGACTCGTATATCTGGGGAAAAGTAGACAGGATATCCCCGGAAGCTCCTGTTCCTATAGTAGCCATCCACAAAAACGAAGACCGTTTGGGTGGCGCTGCAAACGTAGCACGAAACATTCATGCTCTCGGAGCCACACCCATTCTATGTTCGGTCATTGGCGACGACCTGGAAGGAAAAATTGTGCTGGACCTGCTCAATGAAGAAGACATCTCTGCTCAAGGTATTGTGATGAGCAAAGAGCGGAGAACTACTGTGAAACAACGCGTACTCTCGGGAAGCCAACAACTGCTTCGCATTGACAAAGAGGACAAGCACCTGCTTTCCAAAGAAGAAAAAGAGGAGCTTCTCATGCGAATAGCCGCGGTGATTCCACAGGTAGACGCAGTCATTTTTGAAGACTATGACAAGGGGGTAATCGACCCGGAAATAATTGGCTACGTAACGGAAAAAGCAAACTCCCGGCAAATACCGGTGGTTGTAGACCCCAAAAAGAACAACTTTCACCACTACAAAAACGCCACCCTCTTCAAGCCCAATCTCAAAGAAATCAAAGAAGGACTGAGTGAGCACGTCTCTATCGACGACATGGAGAAGTTAAGCACGCAACTTAGCCGATTTATCCGGGAAATGACTATCGAAGGCATTTTGCTCACCCTGTCGGAAAACGGAGTATATATTGACCTCTATAATCAAAAACACTACATCTCGGCTCATATCCGCAATGTGTCGGATGTTTCCGGCGCCGGCGATACGGTAGTGAGTGTAGCCGCGTTATGCCTGGCTTTGGGGCTGTCTCCTAAAGTTATCGGCGAAATGGCAAACCTGGCCGGAGGCATCGTATGCGAATACGCCGGCGTAGTGCCCGTGAGCAAAGACCAGCTCATGGAGGAAGCACACAAATACAAAATCATTGACTAACAGCCGGACGTTTTGAAAGATTTCAAGCAACACGCTATCAATCTCATCAAAACGTTTCTTCTTGTTCACATTTCCCTAATAGTTCTGCTTTTTTTCTCCTTTACACTCTGCCCTGCTATTCCGCCATCAATGGCCCTTTTCCTTGCGGTAGACGTGGCCACCTTATCAGGCTTTTCGCACTCTTTGATCTCCACGAGTTACAACCAAACAGAGTCTTGGGGTTTTCTCCTGATGATCAATACCACAGCAATTGCGCTCCTTTATTTCGCGTGCCGTTTCTATCAGCTCATGCTGGTCTCTCGAAAAATGATGAGCAAGACCTTCGAGTTTCCCATCTTCAGCGCCCAACTGGTCAAAGAAATATGTGTGTTTCTGGTCGTATTTCAAGGCGCTGTGTTTATCCTGGTGTTTTACGCCATCTCCGGAAATGTCGTCTTTGAGGGTCTTGCAGACAAAATCTATTTTGCGCTTTCCTATGCCGTCGGGTCGGTTACCCATTTTCGAATCGGTCTGCTGGGAAGCGGCCAGTGGGAGCACTTTCCCGGGCAATTGCTGGTCTTCAAACTCGCCGTCACGCTGGGAACACTGGTGGGCAGTTTGGGATACTTTGCGACAAAAGACCTGTTTTATCCGGCTAACCTCAGGTATCGGATGCAATACCCGGAAACCAACTGGAAGCGCTACACGCGCATGGCACTGGCAGGAGTGTTCATTACAACATTCATCTCCGGCATACTAATTTATATGCTGGAACACCAACAAACATTTTCCACCTACAAGCTCAGCGAAAATATTTTCTCAGGATTTATCTGGGCGGCAAACACCCAATTTGGAGGATTGGATAATGCTGTCCTTCAGGAGTTTTCTACCCACACCCTTTTCATACTCATAGTGCTCATGGCTGTGGGTGGCGCTGCAGGAACCACTTCCGGGGGGGTCAGGTTTTCCGCTCTCTACCTGGCAACGAAAAAACATTTTTCATGGAAAGGAATAATGGGTTATCTGGCTACCATTGCTTTGTTCAATATAATCCTTACCTACGTTTTGAGCGCGTCAAGTGGCGCTGACTTTTCCAAAGCTGCTTTTCTTCAGGCTTCCGCATTTTTTAACGTGGGCTGGGGCCTGGAGCTGACGGAGTCCGAGTTTCATCCCGACCTTAATTTGCTTGCCCTTTCTATGGTCATAGGCCGGCTGACGATGATTTTATGGCCCTGGCTGCTCGTAATTAAATGGAAACCCACTAAATTACCGGAAGAATTGATCGTTTGACTATGCATCCCGAATTATTTGACATTGGAAAATACACTATCTATACCTACGGGTTTTTGATTGCCCTGGGAGCGTTTCTGGCATATTGGTACACTGGCTATCAGGCTAAAAAACTATTTGGACTTCCCTACGATAAAACCCAAACGCTCATCATTCTCATCATCATTGCGGCGGTGGTTGGCGGAAAGTTTTTTATGATTTTTGAGGCGCCTGGTAAATACCTGGGCAACCCTTCGCTACTTCTCAAGAATTTTGGGAATGGGTTTGTGTTCTATGGATCCCTGATTTTCGCCGTGCCTACCGTGTATTTATTCATCAGGCGTCACAGGCTGCCCGTATTTCCCATGCTGGATATCATTGCCGGCACAGCCTGTATCGTACACGCCATGGGTCGCCTGGGCTGCTTTTTTGCAGGGTGCTGCTACGGCACACCTACGGATTCATTTATCGGAATGAACTTTAAGGAAGGCAACGGTATTGACCAACACCT
>CAYUJK010000324.1:0-1530 GCA_964444895.1 uncultured Roseivirgaceae bacterium | reverse complement strand
ACTTCTACGGCCTCGGGCACTACCTCTACCTCAAAACGAGTGTCCTGAATCAACTCTCCATCAATGTGGGCTTTGATGGGAACGGAAGATTGAATGGTAATCTTTTTCGCCTTGTGAAAATTGACGTCACTCAGGCTGCCATGGATGCCAAGCTGTACGGACGGCAGCACATACAAGCGCTTCCATAAAGGCAGGTGATCAAATATGCAGATATCAAGCAGGCCATCATTTTTCTTTGCCCGCGGGTTCATGACAAAGCCGCCGCCAAAAGTTGTCCCTTTAGCCACGGTGATGCTGAATATTTTTTGTTCGATGGTGTCATCATCTTTCCTGATACTTACCGGCCATTGCACCTTTTTCCAAAGCATTTTCAGTACCACACTCAGGTAGGCCCAATGCCCTTTTTTCTTCCTCTTTTCGCGCAGCATTTCATTGACAATCTCCCCATCAAACCCAATACCCACGCCATTCATGAAAAGCCTGCCGTTGCACCGGCCCAGATCTATCTTTCGCGGCACTCCTGTTAAGATAGTCTCCAGTTGCTTATCCGTCTCTTTGCTCAAATGAAAAGGCTTGATGGAGTCGTTGCCGGTGCCGTTGCTGATGAAGCCTAAGCGGTAGTGAAAATGAGGGAGTGCGTTGAGCACGTCATTGATGGTACCATCACCGCCAATAACGATGATATCCGTAATTTCAGGATTCTCCAAAAGAAAATTCCGGAGGCGCTTTTCCGGAGCATCTCTTTCTGTTAAATGGCTCGAAAAACGAAGGTTCAGCTTCTTGAGCTTGTGAGAGACAAGGTCAAATTTGTGCTGAAAGCGGCTCTTCCCGGCTTCGGGATTGATCACCAGCAAAAAAGACCTCTCAGCCATACGGCGGTGCTAATGGATTTTAGCGTCAATGCCGGCATCCAGGATGGCATTCTTCATGGGTTCCAGCTGGGGATAGCTCCCATTTTTCACGCTACATTTTCCTTTGTAATGTATGATATAAGTACACTGCTCTGCCTGCTCAGGTGTGTGCTTACATACTTTGATGAGCGTGTTGATCACATGGTCAAACGTATTGAAGTCATCATTATACACCACGAGGTCGTAACAACTTTCTTGCGAAACATCTTCCAGAACCTCAACCAGTTCCTTTACTTCGGTATTATATCCCATGACTTAAAAAATTTCTTCGCAAAATTAAAAAAAATAATCATTTTTAGCTCCCCTAAACCGATATTATGAATCCGCTACTTATTTCTTTCATCATTGTAGGGTACTTCGCCGTTCTTATTCTCATTTCCTTTTTTACGGGTAAACATGCCGATACGCATACGTTCTTCACAGCAAACCGCCAGTCTCCCTGGTACCTGGTGGCTTTCGGGATGATCGGCGCATCGCTGAGCGGTATTACCTTTATCTCAGTTCCGGGCGAAGTAGGCAACGTAGTAGCGGGAGAAGCAGAACGAAGTCAGTTTTCGTATTTCCAGGTAGTACTGGGGTATTTATTGGGCTATCTCGTCATTGCCCGGTTTCTCCTTCC
>CAYUJK010000323.1:0-4750 GCA_964444895.1 uncultured Roseivirgaceae bacterium | reverse complement strand
CGTTCCCGAAGAATATTACCTCAAAATACTCGAAGACACTGGCTTTTCAAAAATACATGTCATTGACCGCTATGACTACTTCAGTCTGAGCCCCCACGAAGCTACCGCAGATACTGCCAGGCAATATGGTGCATTTGCGCTAACACTCACTGCCACTAAGGCCCGGTGATTCCCGGACACGGCTCTCCATCGAATTCCGGATTCAGCCGGAACAACTAAAAGAAGTCATTAACACTTCTGAACCCATCGCAACTGTTACAGGTTGCATGAAATTCTATTGTCGAAACTTAAAAATCATTTAGTTATGAAACTTATAGCGTTTTTATTTGGCATCGTAGCCTACATTATTTTCCTCTGTTCATTTCTTTATGCAATAGCTTTTGTTGGAGATTTTGCCGTGCCGAAGACTATCAACAGTGGCACGGAATCAACCTTTGCAGAAGCGCTTAGCATCAACCTCATTGCGCTCAGCATCTTTGCCCTACAACACAGCATCATGGCCCGGCCGAGATTTAAGAAATGGTGGACGAACTTTGTTCCCAAGCCCATCGAACGTAGTCTTTATGTATTGCTATCAAGTCTGGCGCTCATCCTGATCTTTGTGCTTTGGCGACCTATGCCAGCAATTGTATGGGAGGTTGAAAGTGAGATGGGTATAGTGGTGCTGCAAGGGACATTTGCTTTGGGTTGGGTTATTGTTCTTTTATCTACTTTTATGATTAACCACTTTGAGCTATTCGGACTTCTGCAGGTGTATGAAAATCTTAAGAAAAAGGATACACTGCCCTTACCCTTTACGGTCAGGTTTTTATACAGAATCGTTCGTCATCCACTCATGTTAGGCTTTATCATTGCATTTTGGGCAACTCCAGTCATGACCATTGGCCATCTTGTTTTTTCGACAACCACCACGCTTTACATATTAGTGGCTGTCAAATTTCTTGAAGAAAGGGATCTTCGCCGAATTCACGGAAAACAGTATGCAGACTATCAAAAAGAGGTTCCTATGCTCATTCCCTTCGCCAAGGGGAAGTGAAATTGAAATGTTTTCTTCGGGAACTTATCAGAAGGTTGGGCGTCATTTTAATAAACATCAGAGTATCATGAAAACAATTATAAGTACATATAGTCTTGTGGTAATGTTTAGTATCGCCTTTGCCCAAGATGCACAACCTTTAATCGGGGTAGCCGCGCCAGATTTTACCCTCGTGGACTTGAATGGAGAGAACTATAGCTTGAAGCAATTTCGAGGTAAATTTGTAGTCATACACTTTGCCACTACGTGGTGTCCGTTTTGTAATGCTGAAGCGCCACATCTTCAAAAACTGAGTGAAGAGTATAGCAACCGCGGTGTTCAAGTGCTGATGATCGACGTAAAAGAAGACAAAGAGCTGATCAGAAAGACGTTCGATAAGTTTGGCTTTACGTTTCCAGTGCTCCTTGATAAGGATGGAAGCGTTTCTGCCAGATATGCCCCGGAAGGGATACTTCCGGCACTCCCAAGAGACGAAGTACCACTTGCTTCTAATATAATCATCGATAAGAAAGGCGTATTCCGGTTTTATTCTTTACTGGATTCCAGAAATTTCGACGCCGAACTTATTCACTTGCAGGAAGCGCTTGACGAGCTGATCGCTAATAATCCCTAACATGTGGCCTGGGGGTTTTCTTTTACATCTCATGATACTTCTGTTTCCACAAGCCATCTCTTCCAACCACCTCGACTTAGAAGTTTCGGAAACGCTTTTAAAAGCCGGAGGAGAAAACAGGATAATCATGAAAGTAGAAATCAAAGAAGGGTATCATATACAGACCAATGAGCTGGATGAGAATTCGCCTTTAGTAGCCACAACCCTGGAAATCAAAGCCACAAAGGGAATTAATATCCAACGACCAATCTTCCCAACCTCGGTACAATTTAGCATGAAGGGGGCAGAAGAAAATCTGGAAGTTTACGAAGGAATGTTTGAAATAATAATCCCGGTAAGCGCCGACAAAAATTTACCAAAAGGAAAAATGCTCCTCGAAGCCAAATTGACCTACCAGACATGTAATCGCAATAAGTGCTTCTTTCCGCGCTCAACTTCCATTCAACTTCCATTGACAATAATTTGATTGCCAAAAAAAGACAAGGGCTTGCCACCGATAATGGTCGTTCTCAGCTCTTGCTTTCGAACGATGAGTCAAAACTACTCCGCAGATAAGGGCTTGAGCTTATGATAGCTTTCACAGGTCTTACAACAAAGCCTTTCACAATCCAAAATATTTTTTCCAACTTCCTGTAATGTTTCTCTCCCCAAATCGTCATTGAGTCGGAAATGGAAACCCGAACGGAAAATCAACGGCTTCTGGATGTCAAAAACAAGCTATACCGAGTAGCAATTACCCTGCTACAAGACGACGACGAAGCCAAAGATGCCGTCCAGGATACCTATTTAAAATTGTTTTCAATGAACACGGCATCGATGAAACTGCAAAATCCCGAAGCCTTTGCCATGAAAATGCTGAAAAACCTGTGCATAGACCGGCTGAGGCTCAAAAAGAAAAGGAATATGACAGACATTTCTACCCAGCGCGAACTCACGGATAATATCACTCCATTTCAGCGGGTGTCGTTCGAAAACCTGAAAGACCTGATGGTTCGGCTTTTCGATACGCTTCCGGAACAACAAAGGATGGTGATTCACCTGAGAGATATTGAGCATTATTCCTTTGAAGAAATCCAGGAAGTAACCGGGCTCACCGTCAACAATATTCGGGTGATGCTGTCCCGGGCAAGGCAAAGCGTACGGTCCAACTACCAAAAAATAAAAAGATATGAGCAGCGAGAAAATTAAAATACTGATCGAAAAATACTACAAGGCAGAAACCACATTGGAAGAAGAGCAAGAGCTCCGCGAGCACTTTTCCAAAAAAGAAAACCGTAAAGATGATCCCGAGCTGGCAGAGCTGCTTGGTTTCTATGAGCAATACCGCGACATGGAAGTGTCAGAAGAAGCCCTGCCGACTGGAGGTGGAAAAGTAAAATCGATAGCACCCCACCGGGCCGCATACGTGCTACCCTGGTACTATTCGGCTGCGGCAGCCGTGGTTTTCCTTGTAGCGGGTGTGTTTATAGGCAGCAATTGGGAAAAAGACACCACCGATGCTCAGCAGCTCGCCGACCTGAACAACGAACTCCAGGAAATAAAATCTATGATCGGCATGAACCAGATTCAGAGCATGACAGCCAGCGAGCGCATCCAGGTTACCCACGAATTTCGCGAGAAAGACTCCCTGGATACGGAAACGGTGAATACCCTCATCAGCATTCTTCACATGGATGAAAATGTAAACGTGCGCGTGGCAGCTACCGAGGCGCTGGCCAAATTCAAAGAAAACGAACGGATAAGAGAGGCCTTCCTGAAGGCGTTGAAAACAGAAGCTAATCCGGTATTGCAGATCAAGCTCATCGACGCGCTGATGATGAGCCGCGAAACCAGGGCCATACCTGAATTTCAGCGCATTATGCAGGCCTCCGACCAAAATGAAACGGTAAAACAAAGAGCGGCTTACGCTATCAGTCAGTTGATTTAAGAAAAATTTAACCTATTACGAAAATGAAAAAGATATTGAGTATTATTCTCCTATGCGCCGTAGTGCAAACAGCCTTAGCGCAAAACACCTACAAAACGACGCTTACCAATAGCGAATCGAGTACAATCGAAATATCGCTGAACGCCGACGAAGTGATTATTGAGGGAATGGCGGGTAATGAAATTATTATTGAAGGCAGCGGTAACGTAAGAGACGACCGCCCCAAGCCGCCACCGATCCCCGGAACGAAGCCAGAGGATACCGAAAGGTCAAAGGGTCTTAAACCGCTGGGGCCCGAGGGCAACGACAATACCGGCCTGGGCATCACCGTAGGCAAAACGGAAAACCATGTGTCCATCACATCGGGGCAATCTCATAGTGGCGGCAAGTTCAAAATCATGGTGCCAGACAAAGCCAAAATCAACCTCAACAATATGCATATACACTTCGGCGGAAAAAATGACTTTCGCATTTCCAATACTGCCGGAGAAATAACCGCTACGGGGCTGAACTCCAACTTCAAGCTGGAAAATATCACCGGCCCACTGGTAATTACGGCTACTAACGGCAACGTGGAAGTAGCTTACGCATCCATAAAAACCAAGAAGCCCATCTCCATCGTAAGTGTAAATGGCTTCGTGGACCTCACGCTGCCTTCCACCATAAAAGCCGACCTCAACCTGCAAACGGTGAATGGGAAGGCTTATTCCGATTTTGAGGTGAAATCCAACAGCGAGGAACCCTCCGTAACAATACCTTATATGGAACTCTTTCACATGGACGGAAAAATAAACGGCGGCGGTGACGTCAAAATAGAAATCAACGCTGTGAACGGGGATATCTATTTGAGGAAGAAGTGATGGTCGCTTGTTTGTTGACCGGTTCCTACGGATTACCCGATTTCATACAGTCTGAGAGCACACTTTCGGATGAGGAATTGATGTCCGAATTATTCAAAGCTAAACTGGATTTTGAGGCGGGTAACCAATTTCGCTACAACCAAACCAATTATTGGTTACTCGCTCAGATTATTGAAAAAGTTACAGGACTCACATTTGAAGGGTATGTCTTGAAAAATCAACTCACTACGGGATTATCCATCTGAGCTAATGCCCGTTTATTAGCCACTCAATATACTGTCTGCTTTTCTTCTTTTTGATCTCCTTTTCACGTT
>CAYUJK010000322.1:0-4751 GCA_964444895.1 uncultured Roseivirgaceae bacterium | reverse complement strand
GGTTCTTCACTCTGAAAGGCCTCGATGATGAAGTTGAAATTGAAGGTTCCGTCCGTACTGTCGCGCACCAGGTTCGCGGTAGTATTTTCCAGGTAAACATTCCCGATGTCTACTCTATTCTTTAGCAGGCCCCACAGGCCGATGTTCACATCCAGATAGCCGATGTTCACCAGGGTGTCTCCCGCCTGATCCTCCAGGTAAAGGCCTTCCAGGGTAACATTCTTGGGAAATGAAATGTATAGCCGCCGGAGGTCAAAAGTAGTGCCCAGCTTTTCTGCCATTAGGGGCTTCACCTTGCCTACAATGTAGGCTTGGGTTGAGGGCAACCGGATCAGAAATACCAGCAGAGAAAACAGCAGCAAAATGCCGACTACTGTCCACAGCAATATTTTTATTATTCTCTTAACAACTACCGGCATATACTATAATAAAGAGATAAAGCCCGGAAAAATTATAAACAGGCAATAAACATAATCGCGGGGAATTGGCAAAGATAAACGCCCGGAACGAGGAATTCTTTAGAAAACCAATAAACAGGGAGGTTTGTTGGGAAATATTATTTTGATTTTCACTACCACTTATCCTACATAAAGAGGCCCGCGAAAAAGTATCTCACCTTACTTCGCGGGCCTCAAAATTCTGCCGCCGTAGTGATCCTTTCTACGCGGCAAACAGGAGGATCAATTTACTCTACGCCTTTTTTGGAAAGTTTCCAGGGGCTATCGATCCACCAACTTCAATACATAGCTGTAAGAATATTGCTTATCCGTCATACGGTAGGGTGCATGAGGCAATGCCCCCCAACTGTTATCTCCGCCCAGCCCTCGCTGACCAAGATCAATGTGGAGGCACACCAGGTCGCGCGCTTTTATGTCAGTAGGGTGTTGCTGGTTTTTCGTGAGGCCGGGATCGAGGTCTTCCGTCAGCACATTCAGGGCGCTCATGCCCAGGGGTTGCAGTCCCTGAACCATCAGGCCGGCGCCGCTCTCGTTGGTCAATTTCACCCACCGCACATCTGTTCTGTAGCCAAACTCCTGCGGACGGATGTAGGGCATCACTTGTTCCTTTACGTTGTCCTGGTAAACCCCGATAAAAGCGGCAGTTTTTCTGTCGGAATAGTTTTCCCAGGGGCCACGGCCGTAGTATTCCCTGTTGTCATATTCGGCAGGAAGCATCATCCTCATGCCAAACCGGGGCAATTCTGGTACGGTATCTTGTTTAATATCAATGGCAGCAGTCACCCGAATGGAGCCGTCATTTTGAATAACATACTCCAGGGTATAAGCAGCGTCAACCTCCGCGATTTCATATTCTACTTTTATCGGCAAGCCGCCAACATGCGCGCTGCCCACCTCTACGTTTTTCAACTTCAAGGCCTTGTGAGCTTCCCTCCACACGCCCAGCTTTTTCGGCATGCGATTGCCAAAATCATTATCGATGGGCGCCCGCCAGAAGTAAGGCTCGGGAAATTGGTCGATAACAGCAACACCCTTTTTCTCATAGCTTGTCAGCTTTCCGGTGTTTCTATCGAAAGTACCTGACACATCTCCCGACTGGAAGCGGATTGCTTCTCCCTCTTCCGCTATTTGTATGCTGCCGCTTACCTTCGGTACTTTGGCAAAATAACCTTCTGAAAGTACGAACTGCTCCCGGGCAATTTCATGTCCTTCATCCAGAAATTCACCAGCATTTTTTGTGTAGGCAAATATATTCAAAATGTATTCTTCACCATCTTTCGAAGAAATGACGGGAAGATTCAGCTTTTTATCGATGGTTTGGTGAGGGGCGGCATTCATTTCAAAATTTTCGCCTTTTACCAATGCCCCATTCTTTAACAACTCCCAGCGGAAGCGATAGGGACTCAGGTCGGTAAAATCAAACAGGTTCTGAATAGATACGATCCCTTGGGCAGCATCCTTCATTTTAAACAGCACATTCTGATGCACCTTTTTCACTTCCATAAGGCCGGGATGAGGAGTCCTGTCAGACGCCACCAGCCCATTGGCACAGAAGTTTTCATCGTGGTGCAAGTGTGCGCCACCCAAGTCGCCACCATACGCCCAGAACACGTTTCCGTCTTCATCCTCTGTTTTCAAACCCTGATCTACCCAATCCCAGATAAAGCCGCCTTGCATGTGTTTGCTGCTCATGATGATGTCCCAATACTCCTGGAAGTTGCCGTTGCTGTTGCCCATCGCGTGGGAGTACTCGCACATGATGTAAGGGCGCTCTTTTTTAGCTTCTGCATACTCTTTCATCCATTTTAGCGAAGGATACATGGGGCACACGATGTCGGTGTTGGCGGCCTCGCCCGACTGCTCAAACTGCACTACCCGGGTATTATCACGCTCCTTGATCCAGTCGTAGGCATCAAAAAACACCTGGCCGTTTCCGCATTCATTGCCCATGGACCAGATGATGACCGAGGGGTGGTTTTTGTCGCGTTCCACAGCCCTTTTTATCCTGTCCATGTGAGCGGGCGCCCATTCCGGCAGGTAAGCCGGGTGCCTTGTCTTGTCAAAAGGCCCCTGGTTTTCGGCGCCCATGCCGTGGGTTTCTATGTTCGCCTCATCCACCAGGTAAAGTCCGTATTGATCACAGAGCCGGTACCACTCCGGGCTCTGCGGATAGTGGCTGGTGCGCACCGCGTTGATATTGTGCTGCTTCATAAGGCGAATGTCTTGCAGCATGGTCTCGCGCGAAGGCACGTGCCCCAGTTCGTCGTGGTGGATGTGAAGGTTTACGCCTTTCACCAGGATGGGTACGCCGTTTACCATCAATTGCGCATCTTTAATTTCCACGGTGCGGAAGCCTATCTTGCTACCCGTAGTCATCAGCACATCCCCTGCTTCATTCTTCAGTGTAAGCACACAGTCATAGAGGTTAGGTGTCTCGGCACTCCACTTTGCTACGTTTTCTATTTCTCCCTGAAAAGCCAATTTTTCGTCTGCGGAAGAAAACGCTTTTTCCTGGCTGAAAACGGGTGAATCGGAATCATTTGAAAAAACTTCTACCACAACAGCTCCGCTTTGAGCGGTTGTTTCATCAAAAACCCTTAAGTCCACTTCTGCCTCCAATACGCCATTTCTATATTGCTCATCCAGGCCAGATTTCAAGAAAAAATCCCAAATAGTGAGCTTCGGCAGGCTGTAGAGGTACACGTCCTGCTCTATGCCGCTAAGGCGCCAGAAGTCCTGGTCTTCCAGGTAGCTACCATCGTGCCAGCGAAACACCTGGACGGCCAGCAGGTTTTCACCCGTTTTCAAGAGGCTTGTAATGTCAAATTCGGAGGGTGATTTGGCAACTTTGGTCATGCCCGCTTCTTTGCCATTCACGAACACCCGGGCATAGCCGGATATGGAGCCAAAATGCAACACCACCTGCCTGTCGTTCCAACCTTCGGGCACTGTGAACCTGGTTCGGTACGTGCCCACGGGATTATCTTCATTGTTAATAAAGGGAGGATTGGCCGGAAACGGATACACAACGTTCGTGTAAATGGGAATACCAAACCCTTCTATTTCCCAGTTGGACGGCACGGGAATGTCATTCCATCCGCTATCATCCAGGTTTGCCCGGTGAAAATCCTTGATACGATCGGCAGGCTTTTCCACAAACTGGAATTTCCACTGGCCATTGAGGGAAAGAAAATAGGGCGATTGAGACATCTCATTGGCCCGCGCTGCTTTGGTATCGTCGTAGGCCACAAAGACGACATGGGGGGCCTCTTTTCCGCGCTCAATTACGGAAATGTCTTCCCATTCATTTATTGTTTTCCGGGAAGAACACCCTAAGAATACTACTAACAGGGTGATTATTGAGTAATAAATTTTCATGAGATAATTAAATTGGCTTTAGTTAGTAAAAGTGACATCAAACTTCCTTCTTATTCATATTTTTCCCGGTTAATGTTTTTCAAATTCTCAACATCGTCCAAATCTTTATGCCTGGCAGAAGCTAATTTATTTTTTATCAAATCCTTATAGTGAATAAACTTTACCGGAATATCTCCTACTTTTTTTACTTGTACTTGTTTATAAGCATGTTCAAATTGAATTCCCGCTATTTGATTAGTAATTTCAATATGACCCGGTTCATTCCTCGAACCGAGGCTAAACATGAGAATTTCTTCAGCTGATCGAAGCGCGAGCTGACTTACATCGTACCCAAAATCTTCTATGGCTGCTACAAGCTTACTCTTATTTGCTTCGGTTTTATTTATCCAAATATCCAGATCTCCGGTAGTTCTATTGTATCCATAAAAATTTACAGCATAGCCGCCAATAAGGAGATATTCAACTTCATGTTTATTTAGAATCCTCAAAAAGTCCTGATGATGCGGTTCAAATACATTAGCCATTTTGGTTAATTCTCTTATAAAATTGTTGTACATCTTCGCCCGGCAGTCCAACAAAAATTTCAACGGTCTTAGAAACTTTACTACCGTAGTTTTCCCCGAAAGCTTTACGATTTAGTTTTTGCATTTCGGCAAGGCGAGCGGAACCATCCAGATTGAGAACATATTCTTGACTAAATTGCCTCATTTCCTCGTGGGAGGAGTGAAAATGCAGAGGTTTAAGTTTATTCTTTTTCAACGTCAATTTGATTAGGGTAACAATCTTAAAATTAGAAAATTTTCCTCTACTTTCTCAATTAGGATCCCTGTCTCCCGGCAACGGGTGTGGATTAACTGCTTCACTTTTCCATTCATTCTTTTATCGCATAATCAATGGGCGCCGACTTCCCACTCC
>CAYUJK010000321.1:0-4770 GCA_964444895.1 uncultured Roseivirgaceae bacterium | reverse complement strand
GCGAAAAGTTCATGCTGTTGTAGCCTGCGTAGCCAGTGATCCATTTGTAGGTGGGTCGTATCCCATATTGGTTGAAGGGCTGCAGGAACGACGATTTCTGGTTGGAGTAGGTGAACGACAGCGGCACATCCCAACCATAGAGACTGAAATTTACATTGCCGGAAAAGAAATAGTTATAGGGGTCCCGGCGGCTTTCTATGCCTTTCACACCATAAAAAATGTGGTTGGTAGAGACATTTCCGCTCACTTTCAGCAGGTTGCCCTTTCCGATGTTTTCGAGGTTTTGGGCCTGAGAAACCGCAGGGAATAGCAAAGCTGCCAGCAGAAGCTTGAAAAGTAGGGGGGTGATATTTTGGGGGGTGTTAGTCATTGGGCATCGGTTAATTAGTCATTGGTCACTTTGAGGGCGACCAATGACAAATAATTTGATTTTTAGTAGTTGGGGTCGAATTCCCAGATGGTTAATTTCTCATCTCTTAATTCGCCTAAATAGACGTATTCATCTTGGCCATAGCAAAATATGATCCTGTCCCATTGGTCAACAAATTTCAATGGGAATCTAGATAATCTAGTCCAATTACTCGTGAGAGGATCGAATAGATAAATGGGATGTCTTGGACCATATTTAGTTGGGCCTACAATAAATTTAGTATCAAAATAGCTCACAAAAGGATTTGAAAAAGTATGAGGCATCGTCATGCCCTCTCTGAAAGTTGTATCAAGTGGGTTAAAAATCATTAGCAAATCAGAATCGTAGTATTCCTGATTTTGATGATAGGAGCCTCCAAAAAAATACACCTGATTGTTCAATACTTTGGAAGTCGTTGTATGAAAATATGGAAATAATGTATTGAAATTTTTTCCATAAGAATTTATTTTTTCTGCATTTGCCAACATCTTCCATTCGTTGGATTCGACATTATACTGGTAGAGATCTCTGATTTTTAGAGTATAAACATCAAGCCCACCAGGGAAATATAGATTGTTATTAACTGAAAACGCGGGCACATCCCCTCTTTTCAAAATTGAGGTATCAGAAAGCAAAATCCACACGTCAAGATAAGGATCAAATCTGTATAGCCTACCCTCATCATCATTTGTAATGCCACCCAAATAGCCAAAGCCGTCGCCATCAAAACTATAAGCAGTGTGGTCAAGGTTATCACCATTAAAACTAACAGATTCTTTCCATTCACTTTTGGCAATGTCATATTTCATCATTTTTGCACCATTTACACAGCCGAAGACATAAATTTTATCCTCAAGATGGAATGAACGTGTTCGATAAAACGGATAAACCCACTCTACCGTGTTACTTTTTCTCCATTGACCCTGTAGTATTTCAATACTCTTGTTAATTTCAAAAAGTCTGTCCTTGTATTTAATCTCAAACGGGTATTTATCAGTTACTATGTCATTTGGAATCGCAATATTGATCAAAGTAGGAGATACAACAACGCTGGTTACTTTATTTTCCCCAACGAAAAATTCCAATTGATCAGCGATAGTATGAATGGAGTCTGCAAAACCAATACCTACCGTGTCCATGCGACTCACAATTAGGTCAGTTGTATCAACGATTGCATCAAGCCCTAAGGTTGTAAACCTCTGTTCTTCTATAAACTTAACATCTCCTCCATTTGCCCGAATAATGTAGGACCTCACAAAATATTCGGTCGCAAGCTCTAACTCCTGTAATGTTAACCTCATCTGCCTCCCTCGCTGAGGTTGAACTGCGTATTTAATACCGTCTTCGAGTGAATGGATTTCATTTGTTGATACAACAAATCCACATTCCAAAAAATCGGTCTGCTCTGTCTCAAAGGATGAGTATAGTTTTGCTGAAAACAACCCAATATCATTTATGTATAAGTCTTTAAACAGAGGCACGACCTCTTCATCTTTCTGACAGGAAAATATGATTGCCCCAATCATACTTCCCAGTATCATCTGCAACAGTTTGTTTTTCGTATTCATTTTTGCGAGTTTTAATCTTAAATTTCTCCTATAAATACCCCTCTTGCGCCAAGTATTGAACGATAGGGTGCTCTGCTCGTGAATAGTCTGCAATCTTAGCTTTGTTAGGTTCGTTAAAGCCATGTCTCGCATCATCTGCATACGTGTAGATATAGGTGTTTAAAAGAGTGTTGTCTTTGGAATTAGCATCATCAACCCTGAATGATGCACAAACTGCATAGTGGACCGATTCACCCATGAAATCAATAGGTTCTTCCAATTTCTTGAAAAAAGCATAAGTCATCGGTTTGTGTGTCATACCTGTTTCTCGTCGCTCTACTTCCACCTTTCCAATTATTTTTTCACCTTGTTTAATCCAATACTTGCGCTCTATGACGGGCCCCTTGTAGCCGGGGTACAAGGCCGGAGGCTCATACTCCATTGGAACCAGGTTGACTCTGATATTAACATTTCGTTCCTTTTTTTCTTTGGCAAGTGCCATTTTAAGGTTATGCTGGGAATTGGCTATTTCTGTTGAATCTTTGAGAATGGTTTCACTTTGGTCTTTGGCGAGCGCGAGGGTTTTTCTTTCTGAAGGCGGAACAGACAGATCAAATAGCCTAAAATCACTGTTCTCCTGCAATATTTCCAATATTTTCTTTTTTGAATAGTATGGCTTGTCTAAAACATACCGCAATTTTTCTCCTGAAGACTGAAATGTGACAACATGCCAGTATTTTGATGGAATGAGCGGGTTTTCCGGCCTCATGCTTGTTTGCACCAGATGGAACGATTCACCTTCCACCGGCGCTTTAAACAAGATATCTACTCCTTTTATAGCGCTGGCATGTCCCTCCAATTCGAAGAGAACTTCTTTACCATCCAATATTTTGTCCCCTTTCAATTTTAAGTCTTGGGCATGAGTATGCTGAGTGGTTACAAAAATCTGAGCAAGAGCTAACATGCTCAGATATAAGTTGACGTTTAGCTTTTTCATCTCGGTGTCTCTTAAATTTTTTATTTTATGTTATGTGACTTAATTTCTTTATTTAATCTTCCCGCTACCCATTCTTCCAGTCTTCCCAACCTCTGCGGCTCGAAACTGCTCCCATTCACCGGATCGCCACAGTTTTCTCCTAATGTCGAAAACTTCGCGATGACGGTACGGGGGCGCTTCCTATCTTCCCTTTTTCCTAATGCCTAATCCCCATTTACCTACTCCTATTCACCAGATCGCCGCATTCCGCTTCACTTCATTCCCCGAAAGTCTCCGGGGCAGGCAGCGATGACGGTAGGGGGTACTCTCGCTCTTCCAAACTTCCGCTTTTCCCAATCTCCCATCTTCCGCTCTTCCTGCCTTCTCAACTTCCCTTTGTTCCCAATGCCCCAATGCCCAATCCCTACCTCACCACCAAAAACTTAATCACCTTCCTATCCCCCAACGCTTCGAGCTTCAGGTAGTACATGCCGTTTTTCAGGGGTTCCTGGAAAGGAACCTCGTACTGATCCGTTTGATCACCACTGTATTTTTTTAATACTTTGCCATACTGTACCTCAAAGAGTTCCAGTGTTATTGGGGCTGCCTCCGAGAGGGTAATGGCTGCCGTAAAGGAACCGGTATTCGGGTTGGGGTATAGGATAAAGCTCTTAATCTCGCCCTTGTGATAACCCAACCTGCCACCTGCGCTCCCATCTCCTTCGCCCGGATCAAGCACATAAATCGTATTGGTCCAGTAATCCTGGCACGAGCCGGCAGAAGCGCTGATGGAGACGTCGTATTCACCGGCTTCCGGAAAGAGCAAGGTAATGCGGTCTTCATATTCCTGGATCACCACAATATCATCCGGGTAAAACCACTGAATGGCGTCGGGCATGGGCCAACTGATGTCAATCAGTTGCACGGTGTCGCCTGCGATGATTTCGCTTTTCACCAGGAAATCGGCCATCATCAAGTCGTCGCGCACATCGATGGAAAGGGTGTCATAGATCAGGCAGCCCAGGGCCGTGGTAATGCGCACGTAGTATTCACCTGGCTGGCTCATCGTAGCTGTCCGGTTTTCACTGATCACCCCTGCGCCGGATGACCACTGGTAGGCTGTCCACTCGCCGGCGTCGGCTATGTAAGTTCCTCCTTCACATATATCTACCTGTTCCGGGAGGTCGAGTGTGATCTCAGAAGCCTGCACCAATGAAATGCGTCTTTGTGCTGTGCAGCCTTTCCGGTCTTCTACCATTATTATGTATTCACCGTCGCACAAGCCGCTGGGATTAGCCCCCTGCTGTTCGATGGTTCCCGCTTCATTTCTTAAAGAGTAGGCGAAAGGAAAATTTCCTCCCGTAGCCGCCATGGTCACATCGCCGGAGCACACACCGTAGCAAAGCGGGTCTCTTACCTGCACAGTAGAAAAATACAGGCTGTCGGGGCCAGCTACCTGGAAATCATAAGCCGCGTTGCAGCCGTTGGCATCGGTCACTACCACCCGGTAGTTGCCTACTTCCAGGTTGGAAGCGCGCTGTGTGGTTTGGGATGAAGGATCGTTCCAATGAAAGGTATAGGGGGCATTGCCGGTTTCTATGCGCACTTCGGCAAATCCATCATTGCCACCATAGCAACTTACAACGTCCAACTCTCCTAACCTGAGATCGGGATTGCTTTCGTTAACTATTTCCAGGTTCAAGGTATTGGTGATACATCCATTGCCATCTTCTGCATAGACGCCATATTCCCCATACGCCAGGCCCGTGGCTTCTGATACTCCACGCTCAGGATCGTCACTCCAGAAATATTGATAACTGCCGGTGCCTAATGCTGCC
>CAYUJK010000320.1:1867-4778 GCA_964444895.1 uncultured Roseivirgaceae bacterium | reverse complement strand
CGGTGAGGAGAAAGCGGTTTTGTTCTGTAAGGAAAAATCCCGGCGCAATGGCATTTACCCGCACGCCGGTGTGGGCCAGGTGAACGGATAGCCATTGGGTGAAGTTGTTGATCGCTGCCTTCGCAGCGGAGTAGGCGCCCACGCGCGTCAAGGGCAGGAAAGATGACACGGATGAGATATTGGTGATGGCGCCGGCGCCTTTTTCTACCATGTCTTTGCCAAAAACCTGCGAAGGAAGTACGGTGCCCATAAAGTTGAGGTCAAAAACGAACTCCATGCCCTCCAGTGAAAAGCTGAAAAAAGAATCATCAATATCCTTTTGCAGGTCCTCAATCTGCTCTGCTTTGGCAGTACCCTTTGGGTGGTTGCCGCCAGCGCAGTTGATGAGGAAATCAATCTTGCCCCAGCGTGCGTGGATATCATCGCGCACCTGCTCCAACTGCTTTTTGTCGACCACATCACATCCGTAGCCCAGCGAAGCCGCCTGATATTCTTTTTCAAGCACGGCAGCAAAATCCTTCGCTTTTTGCTCGTTCCTTCCGATGATCACCGTCTTCACACCCACAGAGGCCAGCGACTTGGCCAGGGCCGACCCAATGTCTCCTGCTCCCCCGGTGACTACACATATTTTGTTTTTCAGGTTTTCAAATGGTCTTGTATAATTCATCGTTGCTTGTCTGTTTTAATTTTTGGCCCGCAAATTATGAGATGTTTCAGACAATCGGGCCTTCATGACTAAGGTTTTTTAACTATTTCAAAAAAGTATTTTTTACTTTTATTAATTTCAGGCTTTGATGTGAATAATAAACCTACTGTTAAAAATTCTGCTTTATGAAAAACCTTTTTATCATTCTCACTCTCCCACTGCTCGTTTATGGATGTTCGAGCTCGAAAAAAGACCAGGAATCTGACACCGGAGAAGTCAACCATTTCGGAGCTCAACTGAGAGCCGAATTCCAGACCGAAATCAATGGCACACCGATAGACCTTTATACTTTGAAAAACGCCTCTGGGATGGAAGTAAATATTACCAACTACGGTGGCCGGATAGTGTCTCTATTTGCACCGGACAAAGACGGTAACTTTGCTGATGTGATCGCCGGCTATGGCTCTATCGACGATTTCCTAAACAAACCGGAGTCGTACTACGGCTGCATCGTAGGTCGCTACGGCAACCGCATCGGCAATGCAAGCTTCACACTTGATGGCCAAACCATCTCGCTGGCCGCCAATGAAAACGGCAATCAACTTCACGGCGGGATGGAAGGGTTCCATAAAAAAACCTGGGCCGTGGAAAACTATGATAGCACCTCACTAACCCTTACCTATACCTCGCCCGACGGCGACCAGGGCTACCCTGGCACATTAGAAGCAAAGGTGGTCTACAGCCTCAGCGATGACAACGAGCTGAAAATCGAGTATTTTGCCACTACCGACAAAACTACCGTGGTAAACATGACCAATCATTCGTATTTCAACCTGGCCGGAATGGGAAGTGGCTCTATTAATGATCATTTGCTTAGCATTTATGCTGACCACATAACCGAAGTAGATGAGCAACTGATTCCTACAGGCACCCTTATCCCTGTAGAAGGCACCCCTTTTGATTTCAATACCGCTACCGCGATTGGCGCCAGAATAAACGAGGATCACCCACAACTCAAAACCGGAAATGGCTATGATCATAACTGGGTGGTGAAGCAGGAAATGAATGATGAATTGGTGCTTCACGCCGACCTGTACGAGCCCAACTCAGGAAGATTTATGGAGGTTTATTCCATAGAGCCTGGAATACAGTTTTATGGGGGGAATTTTATGGATGGAAAAACAACAGGTAAATACGGAAAGACATTTGAATACCGCAGCGCGCTATGCCTGGAAACTCAGCATTTCCCCGATTCACCCAATCACCCTGATTTTCCATCAACAACTTTGAACCCCGGCGAAGAATACTATACCTATACGATTTATAAGTTTTCTACCAAGTAAGGATCGACGTTTCACCAAAAAACCCGCGAGGTTTTGAAAACCTCGCGGGTTTTTAGTACCCCCCAGGGTCAAAAAGACATCTCAAAATTATTCTTCACTCTTTTTTTGCGGCTAAAAAATATCTTTTCGTCGCCACATAAACGACAGCTAAAACGAGGAGGATGGCCAAGGAAAGGAAAACCTGGAATGGAATAGATTGGCCTAAGGAAAGGACGATCATGCTATTGATGAACAATTGTACGATCATATACAGTAAGGAAACTTGAAGATGGGCATACTTGCCGTGAGACACCATCATTTGAAATAAATGGCTGCAGTGGGCCTCGAAGATATTCTCCTTTTTCGTGAGGCGATGAATGATGGTAAGCACCGAATCAACCCCATAGATCGCCAACAGCATAATAAAGGCGGGGTTGGACGTGAGGACGATGAGCTTCAAAATGAAAAATATGATGATGAAGGCGATGGAAACACTACCCACGTCTCCTGCAAAGCAGACGGCTTTTTTGCGAAAGTTAAAAAAGTTGAATACCAGCAAGGCCATCAACAAAGTGACCAAGAGGCTATTTGAGGTAAATTCAACCTGGTAGTTGTTAATATAAAACAAGGAAAGAACAGCCACCAGACTGTAACCTCCCGTAATGCCGTTGATGCCATCCATAAAGTTGTAAGCATTGAGCACACCGGCTGAAATGATTAGCGCCAGGATTGCCCATACCCATCCTAAATCCATCCACTGCAATTGCCACAACAACAAACCAATGGCTATGGCCTGACCCAAAAAACGAATAAAACTCTTCACATGGCCCAGGTCGTCGATAAAACTGATAACCGAAACCAACAGCAAGCCCGCTAAAAAACGCCAGTCTTCCACCCCAAAAAAGACGACGAATAATAGGACGGAGACCGGAAAGATAATTCC
>CAYUJK010000320.1:0-1767 GCA_964444895.1 uncultured Roseivirgaceae bacterium | reverse complement strand
GCTTGGGTCAATCGAGCTCAACAATATCAATATCAGACTCCATTAAAAGATAAATTGCCTCTTTAATATTGGGCTTCAGTGTGGACCACAACGTTCGATTATCACAATTCCCGATTTTAACATTAATCAATTTAGGCGGAGAGCCCAGTCGACTTATCAAATCGGGAAAATCAGTGTCCTTTGAAATCAAGATAACATTACCTTGTTCTTTTGCTTTTTGAAAGATTTCCCTGTCATCCAAAGTGTAAAGAGACAGAGTATAAGCAGACTTAGCTGTAAATCCTGTATATTCTTCCAGCCACTTTGCAATGATTGGGGATATGTGTACGTCAAGCCAAATTTCCCAACTAAGCGGCATGAATTACAATTGTATTCTTCATTTTCAGAGATGCGTATAACAAAGCTGCATTGATATCTTCCCTTTCTAAAATGGGGTGTTGCTCTAAAATATCTTCAACTGACATACCACTTGCCAACATCTCCAGGATATCACCTACGGGAAAGCGCATACCCCTGATTACCGGTCTACCACTCATTAACCCAGGTTTCATGGTAATTCTTTCAAGTAATTCCTGCTGTTTCATGTATATATCTTTTTGTTTTTCAATCGTCACATGGAACCTTTGATGTTAAAAATAATCATTGCCTTGTGTGTAATAATTATTTTTAACATGTCGGTTTCATTTCCTTGTTCACCTATTCAAATATGATATAACGTAAAGATAATACATCTTTCGCCTGTATGCATATTTATCATTCTTTATTGAGAGATAAGATTCGGCAGTTTCTATTACGAGATTCCTCCTGCCTCGCCGGCAAGGTGGGGTCTGCGCTGCGCTACGTCAGGAATGACGGTTGAGTATGATCGCAACGAAGACTGCTTCCTGCTTACTACTGCTCTTCCCATCCTGCCGCTGCCTACTGCTACTGCCTACTACTTCCATTCCTTCAACATCTCCAACAACCCCATCCGGATATCAAAGGGAAGGTCTGTTCCGATGGCGTTCAGTAGCTTGGCGTTAGATATTTCCATGTTTTCTGTAAGCTTATGAAGCGTGTGGCTGTTGAAGAACAAGCCGAGCAAATCGCCGGTCTTGGCCGCCAGGTTAATGAAAGGCTTGGGAACATCCCATACACGCACTTTTTTATTCAAGCTCTCCCCCAGTATTTTCACCAGTTCCTCGGTGGATAGCCGCTCGCTGTCGCATAGGTGATAGACACCCGCAGGCACATCCTTCATCCACATTTGCTCAAGGGCATAGAGAAAATTTTTGATGTAGAGAAATGAGCGCTTATTTTGAAAAGCCCCAAAAGGAAAGGGAATTCCTTTCTTCACAAATTTGTATAGCAAATTCAGGTTGCCTTTGTTCCCTGGACCATATATCACGCAGGGACGGAGGATATAGGTCTTTTTCCCTTCGGGCAATGGTTGCTGCAGGAGATGGTCTTCAGCTTTGAGTTTCGACTTTCCATACGGAGTTACCGGCGATGGAGCTACCGACTCATCTACCAGGCCATCGGTGAAATCTACCGCCGCTTTGATCGAGCTGATGAAAATGAATGTTTTGGCTGTGGACTGTTGAAATTGATCGTATAGGGATGCTGTGTCGGCATAATTCACCCGGAAATAATCTTCCTCGTTGTAGGTATTGCTGAGGTCATGGGCCAGGCCGGCCAGGTGAATGACGATGTCGATTTTCCGGTCGATGAGGTATTGTGCATCTGCCTTTCTCACTATTTCCTCAACCTTTGCGCCGAACAATGCTT
>CAYUJK010000319.1:0-4786 GCA_964444895.1 uncultured Roseivirgaceae bacterium | reverse complement strand
AAAAATCATGCAAGCACGCGCTCACGTAAAAATGACATTCTTCACCACATTGGCACTCCTTCTTCTTTTTGGCTGCGGCCAATCGCCCAAAGAGTCCGGGAAAACCCAGACAAAAGCTTCAGACAAGCCCCTTAAAGTAATTCTGATGGTAGGTGACGGCATGGGGCTTTCGCAGGTCTCGTCCAGCTTTTTCTTTAATGATGAACGCACCAATTTCTGGCGGTTCAAGCATATTGGGCTTATCAACACCACTTCGTCCAGCCACCGCATTACCGACTCTGCCGCGGGCGCCACGGCCTTCTCTTGTGGCGAAAAAACCTACAACGGCGCCATCAATGTAGACAGCACTGGCAACCCTTTGAAAAACATTACCGAAATATTAGCCGGAAAGAACTATAAAAATGGCCTGGTATCCACCTCATCCATCACACACGCCACGCCGGCCTGCTTCTTTGCCGTAGCCGACAAGCGAAGCAAGGAAGAACTCATTGCTTCGCAAATGCACAATTCTTATATCGACATTTTTACCGGCGGCGGCCAGAAGTTTTTTGCTGCCAGGGAAGACAGCATCAACTACCTCGACAGCCTCGTGGCAGCAGGCTTTGAAGTGCATACCGACCAATTACTGCCCGCCGCAAACATGAACCCGGAGAGCAAATATGGCTTTCTGCTGGCCGAAGGCGCCATGCCCAAAATGACGGAGGGCCGCGGCGACTTCCTGAATAGTGCAGTGGAACTGTCCATTGCCTATCTTAACAAAAATAAAGAGGGCTTTTTCCTGATGGTAGAAGGTTCGCAGATCGACTGGGGTGGTCACGCCAACGACGGCGAATATACCATCACAGAGATGGTGGATTTTGACAAGGCCATCGGCGCCGCGCTTGACTTTGCCGAAAAAGACGGAAACACCCTCGTGATCGTCACCGCCGACCATGAAACGGGTGGGTTCACCCTATCGGCCACCCCTACTACGGACGAAACCGGCAAAACCTCAAGCGACTACAACGAGCTTACCGCTACCTTCTCCACAGGCGGGCACTCCGCCACGCTGATCCCCGTTTTTGCCTACGGTCCCGGCGCAGAATCTTTTGCCGGCGTTTATGAAAACACCGAGATTTTTCACAAAATATTGGGCTTGACGGGCAAATAGCCGATTATAAACGGCTATAACCGGATAGATACGAAAGCAAACGTATCTATCCGGCTATGTTTCGCCTTCATTTTTTTCTTCCCCACAACTTTGTTCCGTCCTGGTTGGAGAAGTTCTCCGGCAATGCCAGACCCTAATTCATTTCAAAACTTAAAACTATAAAGTCATGAAAAATCTGAGGAACAGAGTAAACTTAATCGGAAACTTAGGTGCAGACCCTGAAATCAAAACATTTGATTCCGGCAAGAAATTCGCCAAGCTGCTGCTGGCCACCAGCGAAACCATCAAAGGAAGCAACGGCCAGAAAAAAGAAGAAACCCAATGGCACAACCTCATCGCCTGGGAAGGCCTGGCGGACATAGCGCAGAAATACCTGAAAAAAGGAAAGCAAATAGCCATAGAAGGCAAGATCAACTACCGCTCTTATGAAGATTCGGAAGGCCACACCAAGTACATCACCGAAATCATCGTTTCGGACCTGCTGATGCTCAGCGGCGGTCCCAAAAGCAATTAGCAGTCAGAGTAGATATTTGAATGTCCAAGGCGCTTATGCTGGCGCAAAACCGGGCTTCGGCGGGAATCACCGTCGAAGCCTTTTTTTTGTCAGGAGATAGCCTGCGAGTGGCTCCGGTCGATCAGCTGTGTGAGTCAAGACGGCATCACTACGGTTAAAGCCCCAGGCCGGACCTCCACGCGGACCAGCTACCGGTCGACGGGAAATGCTGAGAATCTCTCCATCCCTAAAATCCTGACAACGACATTTTCCCGTCAGGCTTCTTTTGCGTAGAAGTGATGATTCACAGCGAAGTCATCGTATAACTGCGGCACGAAAGCCTAACGCCCGCCTTGAAATCTCCAAGTCATACGATGACTTCGATGCATCGTGACTGCACTTTCCTCTTAGTTCCTTCACCACACCTCGAAAGGTGGCTTCTTTGCCAGGATTTTTAGGGATTGTTTTGTAATATTATGTCAATAATTAATTCCCCATAGCAGATATATAGGTATGTGAATGTGCGGTATTAATTTTGAGTGTAAAGAGGTTAACAATAATGCACAGAGAGCAGCACACCTCTGAAAAAACTGATTTGACTGATTAGATATATTCGTAATTTTGCTATATGTGTAAAGAAAAATTGATTACCGGAATTACAGTTGCTCAACAGATGAGTAAAGCCAGGAACATTCTTAATAGTCAGGTGATTCCGAGGGAAGAGCTATTTCAGGTTAGGAAAAAAGAAGGAAAACTGAGTCCTGAACTCGTAAGCGCGCTGAAATCAAATGCCTGATTTGATAGTTATCGCAGGATGTAACGGTGCAGGTAAATCAACATTTGCATATTCATTCTTACCAGAGGGATTAATGTCATTCGATTTTGATCGACTTTTTATTGAGAACTACAATAGTTTGCCAGATAGCGAGTTGAGAGAGAAATTTGCTAGAGATCAAACAATTAAAGACTTTGAGACATCAATTGATAATGCACTACAGAAAAAGGCAGATTTTTGCTACGAAACAAATTTTGATTCCCACCCTTTGCATTGGCCTCAAAAATTTAAAGAAAACGGATATCGAATTAATTTGATTTTCTTCTGTTTGGATAACCAGGGTATTGCGAGACACAGAATACAAGTGAGAACAGAATTTAAAGGTCATTTTGTCGATGACAAAACAATTGATTTGAAATGGAAAGCCGGATATAAAAATACTAATCAGCATTTTCGATTTTTTGATAATGTGTTGTTCGTAGATAATTCTATACAAAATGATGTTTATACAAATCTTTTACAGATTGAAAGTGGAGAAATAGTCATGATGACAGAAAATCTACCGGACTATTTTCAACATCGGTTACCTGATATTTATGACCTTGTAAAAGCAAAATGACTGCCATTCTCAACTAAGCTTTCATTGCGCCTGTGTGACGGAAATGACTTCTTTCTTTTTCGAGCTACAAGCTTTTTTTGAAGAAAGAATAAGGTATGCTGAAAGTCAGCGATTTACCCATCCGACCACTGGCATTTTCCTCAATCTCCAATTCTTCACTTTTTGAATGGTAAATGGAATGTCTGCCATTTTGGAATCAACGCCCCGAAAACTTCTGGTATAAGCTCCTGGGAGGGACGGCGAACAAAGATACGTTCACAAAT
Source organism: uncultured Roseivirgaceae bacterium (assembly GCA_964444895.1). Lineage (GTDB taxonomy): Bacteria > Bacteroidota > Bacteroidia > Cytophagales > Cyclobacteriaceae > CAJXNP01. The sequence goes on along the minus strand of CAYUJK010000319.1, from coordinate 1,486 downwards.
GGGTTGACGGACTGATCGAAATTGTGTACGCGATAGCGGGACGGCTGGCCGCTTTCTACCAGCAACGACCTGAGCGGCTGCGAAACCCCGGTATAGGCGCCACACCACAGCCAGTCTTTTATTTCTCTTTCCAGTCCCACCCGCAAATCAATGCTCCTTCTGCGGTATTCTACATCAGAAAATTCTGCGAGTGTGCCTTCTTGCAGGTAGTAAGCGGCGCCGTTTCCTTCCAAAGCAAAAACGAGGTAAAAGTTGTCAGGCGCCAGGGCCCGGGAGACGGTCAACTCCTTGGGAAGGTGGGCGCTGATATGCCAAAGGGCGCCCAAACGCGTTTCGTATATTCCTACGGGGAGCACCTGTATGCGTCCGAGGTTGTGGGCAAAAGCCACTCCCAGGGCTAGCACTTCCTCTCCGCGCTGCCGTCCTGCTACTATCGAGGTGTTGACGTCTAACTGCGACGAAAAACGAGGCATATTGTATCTATCGGACTTCAAGGATGCACCCAGGTGTCCACCAACAAAATGATTTTCCTTATAAAACCACTGGAACATAAAGGCCAGTCCCGAGTTGTTAAGGGTTACTACTCTGTCCTTGTCGTTGATCTCACCCAGGTTCAGCGATTCGTTTTTGTACCTTAATTGGCTGACCAGCTTAAAATCAGGCTTTAGCACAATGGGTATACTCAGCTTGCCTTCAAAAAGTCTGTTTCCGTCAAAATCCTGATTTCCTGCACCTTCCGCCGGATACTGCTGTATGGCAGGCAGGGTGCGGTAATTGATGTCCAAAAACCGTGGCCGTTGAAAACAACTGAGGGTAGGCGCAGGATTTGCCACGCTGAGCGTGTCTTCTCCACCGTTGGCAGCGCCAGACGCAAAAGCTGCGCCTGCTGCGGCCAGAGCGGCCACAAACACAGGAAATGAAACCCACTTAAAACGCATTATTTGATAAACTGATCCTCTCACATCCCAATAAAAAAATCAAAAAAATGTTTAGACACTTTTCAGATAATTATTAAAGATCAGAAATAAATTTGATTCTTTTTAGCAAAGTTGACCAATTTGTCGTGGGCGTAAGCAAACAAAGGGTTTTTGTCGATTAACCGGCGTCCGCCACCCATGAGGCACTTCGCCTGAAAAGACCATCTCGTCAGACTCAAACGAAATATCCGACCGATTTCGAACGCTTTATTGCACTTATTTTATCGCCTCCCGTGTATTGTTTACTTTTAATTCATTGAAAAACAATCTCCTACGAAAGCGGGAACGATTATTGAGTAAAGGGCGTCCATACTGCAACATTTTCGCAGAAAAGAAATCTTATCGTACAAAAACCTAAATCTATTACACAATGAAAAACCCTATCCTGGGGATACTCTCCCTGCATCTCGTTCTTCTGCTCTCCATTTCGCGGGGGCAGGCGCAAACCATCCCAGATAAGTGGCTCATTTTGAGTCCCGTTCCGGTAAGTCAAACCTCCCCGGCGCCCA
>CAYUJK010000318.1:3330-4791 GCA_964444895.1 uncultured Roseivirgaceae bacterium | reverse complement strand
ACACCTGTAGCCATCTTAGAGCATGAACTGGAGCAAATACAGGCAGATCATGTATGTGTCCATTTCTTTGAGAACGGTGAGCACGTGCGCCTGTATCAGAGCGACGAATACCACCGCGAGTACACCGAAATTGTGCGCACTTTCCTGAGGGGCCGGCAATAGGTAGCTGACCGCCGGTAACGTGTTTTTCTACCTTTCCATGCCGAAAGAAGAACGGACAATAATTTTTTTGCCTGCACGCTTGTTTGTTCAATCTTTTACATAACTTTCCCGTAATAATCCTGGCGGTAAAAGCAGCCGATTTCCTCTAATGAACCATGAAGCTAAATATTGAAATCCAGGAACAGCCTGACGACTCTACCTGTGGTCCCACATGCCTTCATTCTGTTTACGGCTACTACCGCCATAACATCGGCCTCAACGAAGTGATACAATCCGTAGCCACCCTGGAAGACGGCGGCACGCTGGCCGTTATGCTGGGTATTGATGCGCTTAAACGAGGATACAGGGCGGCTTTGTATACCTTTAACCTGCGAATATTCGACCCATCCTGGAGCTCACTATCTTCTGAGGAGCTTATTGCCAAGCTGGAAAAACAACTTGAGTTTAAAAAAGGAAAAAAGCTTACTGATGCCTCGCATGCCTACATAGAGTTTCTAAAAACAGGTGGAGAAATACTGTTCCAAAACCTCACCACTAAGCTGATTAAAAAATACATCTCGGATGGCGTGCCTGTACTCACAGGACTGAGCGCCACCTACTTGTATCAAACGGCCCGCGAGCATTACCTGTCAAACAATAAGTCCATTTATGACGATCTCAGGGGCGAACCATTAGGCCATTTTGTAGTTTTGTTCGGACTGCGGGGCAAGTACATCTATGTGGCCGACCCCTACCGTGGAAATCCGCTGTCTAAAAGCAATTACTATAAGGTAGAAGCCGACAGGTTGCTTAGCGCTATATTATTAGGTATCTTAACTTACGATGCGAACCTACTGATAATTCGACCTAAAAAATGAAAAAAATTATAGTAGTCACCAACCCAAAAAATTTCAAACTCGACCTGAACGACGTGGAGGTGATCTCCGAAAGGGACTACCTCACCCGGCCAGAGCTGGCAGACCTGAAGAACATTCGCTTGTTTAACCTGTGCAATGAATACAAATACCAAACGCGCGGGTACTATGTGTCGCTGCTGGCCGAAGCCCGGGGGCACAAGCCCATTCCGAGTATCAAAAACATCCAGGACCTGAAGGCGCCCGCCATGGTGAGGGTGATCTCTGATGAGCTGGACGATCTGTTTCAGCGAAATTTCAAAAACATCAAGTCCAATGAGTTTATCTTGTCCATTTATTTTGGAAAAAATGTGGCTAAACAGTACGACAAACTCAGCCAGGAACTGCATCAGCTTTTTCAGGCGCCTTTTTTAAGGGTGAAATTTGTGCATACCAAAAAATGGGT
>CAYUJK010000318.1:1655-3230 GCA_964444895.1 uncultured Roseivirgaceae bacterium | reverse complement strand
ACCAACGTAAACCAGTATTCGTACCGGTTTTCGCGCAAGGCTCAGTCAGAAGGCATCGCCGTGATTGATGACCCCGACTCCATCCTGAAGTGCACCAACAAGGTATACCTCACCGAAATATTAGGCAACGCCAAGATTCCCATCCCGAAAACCATCATTGTACACAACGACAACAAAGACACCCTTTCCGTATCGCTGGGGCTGCCCTGCGTGCTAAAACTTCCTGATTCTTCATTTTCGCAAGGCGTAAAAAAGGTAAGTACGCGCGAGGAACTTCAGGAACACCTTACCCGCATGCTCAACGAATCGGACCTGGTAATAGCCCAGGAGTTCATTCCCACGGAATACGACTGGCGCATTGGGTTTATTGACGGAAACCCCATCTACGCCTGCAAGTATTTCATGGCCCGCGGACACTGGCAAATCATAAACTGGGACAGCAAAGACAAAAAGAGTATGCATGGTGCATCACGCGGCGTACCCATGGACGAGGTGCCCCCGCACGTACTGAAAACCTCCCGAAAAGCCGTAAAACTGATTGGAAACGGCCTGTATGGAGTAGATATCAAGGAACTGAACGGCAAAGCATACATCATCGAGATTAATGACAACCCAAGCATAGACGCCGGAGTGGAAGATGAAATACTCAAAGACGACCTGTATAAAATTATCATCCAAAGCCTTAAAAACAGGATCGAAGAACAGCTAAACATCCACAAAGATCAGCATGTATCAACTATTTGAAGTAGCCGGCATAGAGCTCGAATACATGATTGTAGATGCGGACAACCTGAAGGTATGCCCGATATCTGACAAAGTATTATTTTCAAAAAGCGATCACAAGTCTGACGTCTACAATGGCGAAATCGACTGGTCAAACGAACTGGTGGCCCACGTATTGGAAATAAAAACCCACAAGCCAGCCAAAGACCTCGCGGGTATTCACCGGCTGTTTTATGAAAACGTACTGGAAATAAACCGGATTTTACAGCCTCACCGTGCCATGCTACTGCCTACAGGAGCCCACCCCACGATGAATCCCGACCTCGAAACTGTAATATGGCCTCATGAACACAACGAGATCTACGCCCTGTACAATACGATATTTGGCTGTAAAGGCCATGGGTGGTCAAACCTGCAAAGCATGCACATCAACCTGCCCTTTGCCGGTGACGAGCAGTTTGGAAAGCTTCACGCAGCCATACGAGTGCTGCTGCCGGTGATCCCAACACTCTGCGCCAGCACACCCCTGATTGATGGCAAGCCAACCGGCTATGCCGATACGCGGCTGGAATACTACCGAAAAAACCAGGCGAAAATTCCGAGCATAGCCGGCAAGGTGATCCCCGAGCAGGTGTTCTCCAAAGAGGCCTACTACCAGAAAATTTTTGACCCCATTACGACCGATATAAAACCTTATGACAAGGCAGGCGTACTGGAACATCATTTCCTGAACTCACGCGGCGCCATTGCCCGTTTTGACAGGGGCGCCATCGAAATCCGGCTCATCGACCTGCAAGAAGCTCCCATAGCCGACCTCGCCATAGCGGAGTTTTTCATCGATATTCTAAAGCG
>CAYUJK010000318.1:0-1555 GCA_964444895.1 uncultured Roseivirgaceae bacterium | reverse complement strand
TCGTATTCACGCGCTGTACCGAAGCCTGGCAGAATGCCTGGCAGAAAACCGGATGTTTGTATGAGGCGATGGGTAATTACTTGCGAGCATGGAGGCAATGATGTTCCGGAAGAATACCGCGCGCTCTTTGCCGGAAAAGCAGACATACTCTCCTCTCACAAGGGATACGACATCGGCAGTGAGCCGGCGTTTGACATACTGAGAGAAAAAGCGGATTTTGCTTTGTTCAATGGCACTACCCGGCTGCTGGTAGAGCTCAATCGTTCGCTTCATCACCCACGTCTGTTTTCGGAAATCAGCAAGCCGCTGAGCAGGGAGGAAAAGCGAAAAGTGATCCGGCAGCACTACACCCCGTATCGGCGCCGCGCGGAGCAGACCATCAGGGAGCAGATAGAATCGGGTGACGAGGTCATTCACCTTTCTGTTCACACGTTCACCCCCGTACTGAACGGCGACGTCCGCCAAGCCGACATCGGCCTGCTGTACGACCCCTCGCGAGCCGCTGAAAAGTCCTTTTGCCACCAATGGAAGGCACATATTCTTACACAACTTCCCGGCTTCATTGTTCGGTTCAACTATCCTTACCGCGGAATAGCCGACGGTTTCGTTACATACCTCAGGAAAATTTTTACAGAAAAATACATCGGCATAGAACTCGAAATCAACCAAAAGCACGAGGTGTCCATGCGGGAGATTGCCGCCGCCATCAAACCTTTTTAGCTTTCCTCTTCACCTGGATGAACTGGCGAAACGAGCTTGTCCGTATCCCTTTTTCCAGCCACTACCGACGCCACTACGCCAATAAAAAGTATGCCCATGAGAACGGTGAGCGATACGAAAGGAGGGAATTTATAGTGGTGCGTAAGCAGCATTTTAACCCCTACGAAAGCCAGAATAAAAACGAGGCTGTACTTCAGGTAGCGAAAGCGGTCAATAAAAGCTGCCAGCACAAAATACAATGACCTCAAGCCCAAAATGGCAAATACGTTGGAAGTAAAAACGATAAAGGGGTCCGTGGTAACAGCAAATATCGCCGGTATGGAGTCTACGGCAAACATTACATCGGTTGATTCTATGATTACCAGCACGAGAAACAGCAGCGTGGCCACCTTCTTACCGTTTTCATACACAAAAAACTTGCCGTCGCCGAAATCTTCCCGAATGTCATAAAATCGCTTTACAAATTTCAGTGCCGGGTTTTTGTAGGGGTCTATCTGGTCGTGCCGGGCGGTGAGCATCTTTACGGCAGAAATCAGCAATAAAGCTCCAAAAAAGTAGGTGAGCCACGAAAACTCATTGATCAGCGCCGCTCCGGCAATAATCATGATACCCCTGAAAACCAGGGCTCCGAGTATACCCCAAAACAATATCAGGTGCTGGTGTTTTAGCGGAACGGCGAAATAAGAAAATATCATGGCAATGACAAAGATGTTGTCGAGGCTTAGTGACTTCTCAATGAGATAGCCAATAAAAAACTTGACGGCCGCATCTTTTCCTTCGTTTACTTCAGGGTGCAAGCCAGCAATACCCAGCCAGTTGTTTTCATAAATAAAAT
>CAYUJK010000317.1:0-4807 GCA_964444895.1 uncultured Roseivirgaceae bacterium | reverse complement strand
GAAAGTCCTGAATAGGCTTTTGCAATGTTATTAATAAGCTCCTGGATCAATACGGTTTTTCCTACTCCTGCACCACCGAAGAGACCGATTTTACCTCCTTTGGCATAGGGCTCCAGAAGGTCAATTACTTTGATACCAGTATACAATACTTCGGTAGAAGTGGATAAGTTTTCGAATTTGGGGGCTTCTCTGTGGATAGGCAGTCTCTTGTCGCCTTTGGGCTGCGGAATACCATCGATGGCTTCACCGATTACATTAAAAAGGCGGCCTTTGATGTCTTCTCCTATCGGCATTGAAATTGGGCTCTCCATATCCCTCACTTCCATGCCTCTCACTAAACCTTCTGTTCCATCCATTGCTATGGTACGAACCCTGTCTTCACCCAGGTGCTGCTGACACTCAAGCACTACTCGCTGCCCATTGGGCTTCGTCACTTCTAACGCATCATAAATTTTGGGGATTCTACTGCTTCCTTCGAAGCTAACGTCTACCACAGGGCCAATAACCTGCGCAACTTTTCCTATATTCGCCATTTAATATCTGAATTTTTACAAAATTTTCCGGGTTTCTGAAAAAGAAGCACAAAAGTACACTTTAATAATCTTTTTTGCCAAAAAATTACCCGTTTAAATCCTGTCATACCTCCCTTCCGGTATTAAGGTCATCCTTTCAGGAAAATTCTAAAAGTGGTGCCCTTGTCGATTTCTGAGCTTAAGACGATTATTTTTCCCTGGTGGTAGTTTTCGATGATTCTCTTCACCAGCGTGAGGCCTAACCCCCAGCCGCGCTTTTTGGTGGTGTAGCCGGGTGCAAAGACGTCCTTTATCTTCGATTTGGGAATGCCCTTTCCCGTATCGATGATGTCTACAATCACCTTGTGGTCCAGGCTTTTTTTGATGTGAATGTCAATTTTTCCTACTCCGCCCATCGAGTCTACGGCGTTCTTGCACAGGTTTTCGACCACCCAGTCAAAGAGCGGCTTGTTGATCCTCGCCCTCAGGTTAAACGGCTTGGCCACAATGTTGAATTCTACCTTTTTGCTGATCCTTTTCTTCAGGTAGTTCACCGTATTTTGAATACAGGCGGGCAGGTCTTCGTGTGTAAGCACCGGCACGGAGCCAATATTGGAAAACCGGTTGGTAATCATATCCAGCCGCTCGATGTCTTTTTCGAGCTCCACCACCACTTCGCTTTCCGCAAACCGCTCATCGGATTTGAGGTATTCTATCCAGGCAATCAGGGAGGAGAGCGGGGTGCCCAGTTGGTGAGCTGTTTCTTTGGCAAGCCCTACCCACACCCGGTTTTGTTCGGCTGTTTTCGAATAGCTGAAGGCAATAAAAATAAAGAGCCCGAAGATAAATATTACCGATAGTTGCACATAGGGGTAATATTCCAGCCGCCTGAGCAGGTCTGAATTTTTGTAGTACACATACTGGTAGTCGACAATATCGCCTTCATCATTCCGGTAAGTAATGGTGAGGGGCTCGTGCTCGCGCTTCATTTCTTCGATCTCTTCCAGGAGAAAGGCCGTTCGCTCTTCTTCGCTCCATTCACTTTTGATAGGCACATTTCTCGAATTGATGGGCACGCCGTTGTTATCCGCCCAAATTACGGGAATCAGGTTGTTGGGCAGGAGTATTTCGCGCACCACAAACGTGATATCGGCGGCATTTGTCGTGTTGGAGGTATACTCAAAGGTTTTGGCGTAAAGGCCTATGATTTTCTCTTCCCGATCCTTGAGTTCCTGCACCAGGCCACGTGTATAAATAATGGAAACGGATCCAATACAAATAGACAGCACCACCACTATCCAGTTCATGGTGGTTTTGTTTCGATACAGGTCGATGCCTTTAATCTGCGATGATTTCTTGTTAGACAATGTTCCGGGGCAAAAAATTAAGCCTGTAAATATAAAAAAAGCCGCTGGAAAGCGGCTCTTTAAATAATATTTTGAGGAACATTACCACCCTAAACCGTAGTAAGCTTCTTCGCCATTGGGGTATATTCCCCCAATAAGAATGCCTCCTTTCTTATTGTTTAGCGTAGCCACCAGTTCTTCGGTGTCGTTTACAGAGGTCTTGTCAATTGATGTAATCACAAAACCTTCCTTGAGTCCGGCGTCTTTCCACTTGCCATTGCCCAATTGATCCAGCTTTACGCCACCATTCAGGTTGAGCTTTGATTTCTCTTCATCGTTGAGGTTAGCGAAAGAACTTCCGCCAATCTCGACGGAATTATTTTTCTTCACTATCTGGGTGGTATTGGACATGTTTTTAAGCACTGCTGTAGACGTTTTTACCTTCCCATCTCTTTTGAAGGTAACTTCTATTTCATCCCCTGGTCGCTGCCTTGCCACCAGCTCTTGCAGCTCCGCCACATTGCCTACTTTCTTATTATTTATTTCAATAATGATATCTCCTTTCTTAATGCCCGCTTCGTCAGCGGCGCTTCCAGGGTTCACCGTCATCACGTAGATGCCAGATCGCTCCGCTATTTTCTCTTCTTCGAGCCTGGGGTCTGTTACGTCCGCGATGCTCACACCCAGCAGGGCCCGCTGCACTACGCCAAATTCAAGCAGGTCGTCAACCACCTTGCTAACCAGCGAAACAGGCACCGCAAATGAATAGCCCGCGTAGGTGCCAGTAGGAGTTGCTATCGCGGTATTGATGCCGATGAGCTCGCCGCGAAGGTTAATCAGGGCGCCGCCGGAGTTTCCGGGGTTAACGGCTGCATCGGTCTGGATAAAGGATTCAATGCCGTATTGCCTGCCCAAAATATGGATGTTTCTTGCTTTTGCACTTACAATTCCGGCAGTAACGGTAGAAGTAAGGTTAAAGGGGTTTCCTACTGCCAGTACCCACTCTCCTATTCTTACCTGGTCGGAATTGCCATACTTGAGGTGTTGCAGGTGATCTTCATCTATCTTAATCACGGCGAGGTCGGTATTAGGATCTGTACCAATTACTTTAGCGTTGTACCGCCTGTTGTCATTCAGGGTTACTTCGATATCGGTAGAGTTTTCAATCACGTGGTTGTTGGTAACAATATGGCCGTCAGGCGAGATGATGACGCCCGAGCCACTGGCCGAACCGGGATTCCGGTATTGCCTGGGGGTTTCGCCAAAGAAATCCTTGAGCATGTCTTCCCAAGGACTGCCCGCAGGGCCATTGGCAACGGATTTAACCGTAGATTTAATGTGTACCACTGCTGGCGTGGCAATCTCCGCTGCATATACAAAATTCAAACCCTCGGGCACTACAAAGCCCGACGTATCCATAAAGTTGGAGAATTTTGCATTGCTGACTTGCTCATCAACAGGGAAATTCCGGGAATTATTCTTATTGAAAATAGTGTATCCGCCTATGGCGATCAGACCTCCAAAAAGGGAGGCCAGTAAAACCCCTAAGAAAAACTGCCTTTTACTCATAGTCATTTATGTTTTTATACAAAATTAGCAATTAATGTCGTTTCGGTGGTGTTAACGACATTAATTGCCCGAATGATACTCTTGTTAACGTTTTTTAACAGCTTTCCCGCCCGGCTATTCTACTGTAATCGTTTTTTGGGCGGAAGCCCTAACAGCTTTTTTTACCAGCACATGCAGCACGCCATTCTTCATTTCGGCGCGAATGTCGTCGCTCACTTCCTCTGTCAGGCGGAAGCGCTTCTCAAATTTACCAAAATCAAATTCATATCTGTGCCACAGGGCCCCGTCTTTTTTCAGTTCGTCTTTACTTCCATGAATCACGAGGACATCGTCGTCCACAGAAATGCTCACTTGCTGCTTTTCCCAACCCGGAAGAGCCAATTGAATTTCAAATTCCTGGTCTCTTTCTACAATATTCGTTTTCGGCTGAAATGTTCGGCCACCCTCTTCCCGAGTCTCTCTTTTGGGCGCCTTGTTCGCATCATCCAAAAGACTATTTACCAGTCTCTCAAATGATTCAGGAATAAAATCCTTCTTTTTGATGGTGATGAGTGCCATATCCGTTTTGTTTTTATGTTCTTAAATTTTTTTGAATACGACTATTAAAAAACGTACCACCCCTCAAAACAGGCCATTATGACATAAAATATTAGCAAATCGAGCCAGAGCAAGACATTATGACGCATTCCTTCGGATTGCCCTGTGTGATAAAAATTTTTAAAGACCAGGTTTTGTTATTTTGCCGCTTTGCTCGTAATATTGCACTCCCTTTTGGGAAAAGGTAAAAAATTCCTCAGTAGCTCAGTCGGTTAGAGCATCTGACTGTTAATCAGAGGGTCGCTGGTTCGAGCCCAGCCTGAGGAGCCCAAAAAACAAAAGCCTCGGAATGTTCCGGGGCTTTTTTTATTTATGTACTTTGCCATCAGTACCATGTTTTGCCTTATCAAAAAGAGATGATCGAAGACGAGTTTGAACAAGACGAAGACGGCTTATTCGAGCATCACCGCATCAAGGTAGATGCGCGTCAGCAAATGCTCCGAATCGACAAATTCCTGATGGACCGCTTGCCGAACGTATCCAGAAACAAGGTGCAATCGGCCATTAAAGACGGGTTTGTAAAGGTGAATGGCGTGCTGATAAAGCCTAACTACAAGATCAGGCCCCTGGACGATATTGTCATTTCTCTTCCCGAACCGCCGCGCGATACGGAGGTGATACCGGAAAACATCCCCCTGGATATTGTATATGAAGACAAGTACCTGCTCGTAGTGAATAAAGCCGCGGGAATGGTCGTGCATCCCGCCTACCAGAATTGGTCGGGGACACTGGTGAATGCCCTCACCTATCACTTTCAAAACCTCCCTGAGATGAAAGGCAACG
>CAYUJK010000316.1:0-4841 GCA_964444895.1 uncultured Roseivirgaceae bacterium | reverse complement strand
ACCAGGCGCGGATATAAATTTTTATTTTCTATTCTGTTTGGATATTGGGTGTTCGAATCATACTTTTGCACTCGCTTTTCCAAAGGATAAGCAAAAAAAACAGTTCGGGATGTAGCGCAGTCCGGCTTGCCTGACGGAGCGAATCCTGATCATGTAATTACTAAGATGTCCGGAAGCAGCATAGTCAGGCTTGCCTGACGGAGTGAGTTTCGAACACACTGAACACTATAACAACGGGATGTAGCGCAGTCCGGTAGCGCACCTGGTTTGGGACCAGGGGGTCCCAGGTTCGAATCCTGGTATCCCGACTTCGCCCGCCAAAGCTCTTGCTATGGCGGGCTTTTTTATTTTAGGGCCACTCTCGGTGTGTAAGAACATTCTCTTCCGGGCAAGTCGGGCAGGCCTGACATTTGTTGCTATAGAAACGCTGGCCTTCAGCGGCTACCAGTTGACTGGCCCGCTTCCGTAGCAACCTGGACTTGGGCGCCCCGGAAACTTTCGTGGTAGTCTAGTCGATAGCGTCAATGCCGGTCAAAGGAGCAGTTCGCCCTTAGCTTGGTTTCCGGATCGAAAGCGGGAAACCCTGGAAGATTTTCAACAGACCATTAATAAAACCAGCATTTCTGATTGTTAAGGCCGAACATTCTAACGTAAATTTCGTAGATTCGCAGTATATCTCGGGAAAAGTGCAACGCTTTAGAAAAATATCGGCCATTTTGTTATCCCTGCTGGTGCTGCTCAGTTCTACGAACTTCACCCTTGGGATGCACTTTTGCATGGGTCAACTGGAAAGTGTAGCACTTTTTAGCGATCCCGACCCTTGCGAGATGGCACCGCAAAAATCGCCCTGTTCCACAGACAAGCACGATCCTGATTGCGAACACCAGCAACTGACAAAAAAAGGGTGCTGTGAAGATCATACCCTGGTACTGGAAGGTAGTGAGGAATTGAGTATCGTTAAGCCTTTTTCAATTCCTGATGTTCACATGGCCGCCGTGCTATATGCAATGGTGTCTTTCATTTTTACCTCCCCTTCAGTAAGTCACTATTCTTTTAATGATTACTCTCCGCCTCTGATTGAGCGTGACATACCTGTGCTCATTCAGTCTTTCCTTATTTAACATTTCATTCAATTGTCTGATCAGGGCGTAGCTTTTTTGCTGCACTCTGGCGTGCGCATTCGCATGCGCTTAACTCAACACAGTGTCATTTCAAATTGAATGAAAAATGCTCAATTCCATCATCAGGTTTTTTCTCGAGAATAAACTCGTCACCGTTCTCGTGTTGCTACTCATTGTAGCCTGGGGCATTGTAACGGCTCCGTTCAACTGGAACGTGGACTTCGTGCCGCGTGACCCGGTTCCTGTAGATGCCATTCCCGATATCGGTGAAAACCAGCAGATTGTTTTTACCGAATGGATGGGCCGTTCTCCGCAGGATGTGGAGGATCAGATCACCTATCCGCTTACCACCGCATTGCTTGGCTTGCCAGGCGTAAAAAGTGTGCGGAGCAGTTCAGCTTTCGGCTTTTCCAGCATCTACATCATCTTCAACGAAGACATTGAGTTTTACTGGAGTCGTTCCCGCGTATTGGAAAAACTCAACTCCCTCCCGGCAGGCTTGCTGCCACCGGATGTACAACCCAAACTCGGGCCGGACGCCACCGCCCTGGGCCAGGTGTATTGGTACACACTGGAAGGGCGCGACAAGGACGGCGAGCCCACCGGAGGCTGGGACCTGCACGAACTGCGAACCATACAGGATTACTACATCCGCTATGCACTCACCGCTGTTGAAGGTGTGGCGGAAGTGGCTTCTGTGGGTGGCTACATCAAAGAGTATCAGGTGGATGTGGATCCGGCTGCATTGAAAGCCCATGGGGTTACCCTCATGGACGTGATGCAGGCGGTAAAAAACAGCAACATTGATGTAGGTGCTAATACCATTGAAGTAAACCGGGTAGACTACTTTGTAAGAGGATTGGGCTATGTAGAGGAATTGGCCGACCTGGACAAAGCTGTAGTGAAGGTCACCGACAATGTCCCCATCCGGGTGAAGGATGTGGCCGTGGTAAACATCGGCCCCCAGCCACGTAACATGGGTGGTATCCTGGACAAATCAGGTGCGGAAGCTGTAGGCGGTGTGGTGATTGCACGTTATGGTGACAATCCTTTGAAAATCATTAATGCGGTAAAGGATGAGATCAACACAATAGCAGATGGACTTCCTTCCAAAACTCTTGAAGACGGCACCGTTTCCAAAGTAACCATTGTTCCCTTTTACGATCGTACCGGACTGATCTACGAAACGCTCGGTACGCTCTATGAAGCCATCAGTCTTCAGATACTGATTACCATCATCGTGATCATCGTAATGGTGTACAACCTGCGGGCATCCATCCTCATTTCGGCATTATTGCCTCTTGCAGTACTCATGTGTTTCATTTTCATGAAATATGTAGGTGTAGACGCCAATATTGTGGCCCTGTCGGGAATTGCCATCGCCATCGGTACTATGGTCGATCTGGGCATTATCCTCAACGAAAATATACTCCGGCATTTAGAGATTGCACCTGAAGGCCAGTCAAAACTCAAAACGGTATATGAGGCCACTACGGAAGTAGGAACCGCCATCCTTACTGCCGTGAGCACCACGATAGTCAGTTTCCATCCTGTGTACACATTGCAGGCAGAAGAAGGAAAACTCTTTGGCCCCCTGGCTTACACCAAAACCTTTGCACTGGTATCCGCATTGATTTTCACATTGATCATCATGCCTGCCTTTTCACACTGGATTTTCTCTATGAAAAAGGGCAAGGGTGACACAGGTCTTTATCTCAATTACCTGCTGCTGATCGCCGGCCCGGTAGTTGCATTTACGGTTTGGGCATGGGCAGGCTGGGTGCTTTTTGGCTTTGGCGTCATCAATCTGCTATTGCATTACTTTCCTGACAAGCTGGGTCGGTATCAAGACCTGATGCGGGTAGGTATGACGGTGCTTGCAGTTGCCTGGCTATTGGCCTCTGAATGGGTGCCGCTGGGCGTGTCCAACAGCTTGCTGGTCAACTTTCTGTTCATTGCCGTCATATTGGGGCTGGTACTCGGGGCATTTGCCCTGTTTCTTCGCCTCTATCCGAAGATCCTTATGTGGTGCCTGGACCATAAAGCGCTTTTTCTGATTGCTCCGGTAATCATCATTTTGATAGGCGCCAATGTGTGGCTGGGCTTCGATCGCGTATTTGGTATTATTCCCAAGGCCACAGAAAAGTTGGGATGGAACCTCAGAGAAACATCCGGCTGGAAATCCATCACAGAAGTGTTTCCGGGATTGGGCAAAGAATTCATGCCTTCACTCAGCGAAGGTTCATTCTTACTGATGCCCACCTCCATGCCGCACTCAGGGGTAGAGGTAAATAAGGAAGTATTGCAAAAGCTGGACATGATGGTAACGGCTATCCCCGAAGTGGAAATGGTTGTAGGAAAAGCGGGACGTGCTGAAACGGCCATTGACCCGGCCCCAATGTCCATGTTTGAAAATACCATCAACTACAAGAGCGAATATGTGTCGGACATCAACGGCAACAAGCTACGGTTTCAGGTAAATGATGAAGGGCAATTTGTCTTGCAAAACGGAGACGTATACGATCCTGAAACCATGTCGCCCGAGCAAATTGATGTGAGTCAGCTTGTGCCAGACGAAAATGGGGAATATTTCCGGCAGTGGCGCGACCACATCAAAACCCCTGATGATATCTGGGACGAAATCGTGTCAGTGGTCAATATTCCGGGAGTAACTTCTTCACCAAAGTTGCAGCCAATCGAAACGCGTCTGGTGATGTTGCAAACGGGTATGCGGGCACCTATGGGCATTAAGGTGTACGGGCCTGACTTGAAAACCATTGAAGAGTTCGGCTTGCAGTTGGAAAAATACCTGAAGGAAGTTCCCTCCGTTAAAACGGAAGCTGTTTTTGCCGATCGCATCGTTGGCAAGCCATACCTGGAGATTGACATTGACCGCGATCAGATCACCCGCTATGGGCTCAACATCCGTGATGTGCAGGACTATGTGGAAACGGCCATCGGAGGAATGAAGTTGAGTACCACGGTGGAAGGTCGTGAGCGCTTCCCGATCCGTGTACGCTATGCCAGAGAATATCGCGATGATCCGTCTTCTATCGAAAATATGCAAGTGCCTACACCTTTGGGCAACTACATTCCCTTGGGGCAATTGGCAAAAATCACCTATCGACCCGGGCCTGAAATGATTCGTGGCGAGAACAGTTTCTTAGTAGGCTATGTCCTTCTTGATAGAAAAAAGGAGTTCGCTGAAGTAACCGTGGTGGAGGATGCACAACGGCACCTGCGGTCAAAGATAGATTCCGGTGAACTCGTGGTGCCGGCCGGGGTTCGGTATGAATTTTCCGGCAGCTACGAAAACCAGGTGCGGGCAGAAAAGCGACTCGCTATCGTGGTGCCACTTTGTTTGATCGCCATCTTTCTCATCCTGTATTTTCAGTTCAGGGCTGTGTCTACCACCTTGTTTGTCTTCACCGGTATTTCTATGGCATTTGCTGGAGGCTTCATGATGCTATGGCTGTATGGTCAGGGCTGGTTTATGGATTTTTCAGTGTTTGGCACCAACATGCGGGAGCTTTTCCAGATGAAAACCTACAACCTCAGTGTCGCCGTTTGGGTGGGCTTCATTGCCCTGTTTGGCATTGCCACTGATGATGGCGTAGTAGTGGCCACTTACCTGAAGCAAAGCTTTGAGAAACGGGAACCGGAAAGTATAAAAGAAGTCCGGTTGGCCGTATTGGAAGCAGGAAAAAAACGGGTGCTCCC